>CAZRXT010000351.1:1769-2841 GCA_964604035.1 uncultured Prolixibacteraceae bacterium
AATGAGTTGTCGCCAGTTTCAAAAACCACTAATTTCGATTTAGGTGAATCGTATTTAAGAATCTTTTTTTCCTTGTCGGAAAGCTCTTTTACAACGGTTTTTTGTTTCAGGTTTTCAACAGTTTCATCTATCGCATTTGATGCTGAAAGGGTTGGAATAACATTAATATCGTTGTTGATATTCAGGATTTTCCCTGTAAAACGTTCCTTTTTAGCATCGAGGTGCAGGGTCGATTCTGTGCCATAAATTTCAACGCCCTTGTATTTTTGAACCGATTTTATGTGGGTCATTCCTAATTGGTCGGTTTGAATGCCCAACACCGAAAAGCACTCCCTGTTGTTTTTCAATTTTGTGGTCGATTGTACCGATTCGAGAAAAGAGAAAAACCTCTCTTCGGGCGAACTTATGCTTGCCGACTTAAGTGTCGAAGTACTTTTCTCAATAAAAATTGGCGAGTTTTTCTGTCGTATCGTTTTTATTAGTCCCGCAGAACCACTCAATGTTGGTTTCGTAAGTGTTTGTGCCGCTTTATATGAGACCGTTGATGCCGATTTCAGATTCGTCAATCCGCTGGTTTTTTTTGCGTTGAGATTGGTAACTGTAGTGCCTGCAGGCTTTTTGTTCTTTACTTTGAAGTTGTTTTGTTGGCCAAAAGTTGATGCCGTGAACAACAGTATTGAGGCTATGAGTAAAGTTCGTTTCATTTTGCGGTTTTTAAAGTATTTATGAGTTTGTTGTACAGATCGTTGATTTCTTTATCCTCTGGTCCCGACCATCTTACCGTGTTTTCAAAGTCTTTGTTCTTTACTGTTATGTGGTAGGTCATATTTCCAGGCTTGTCGAGTTCAATGCTCTTAAAGTTATAATCGGTAATCAATTTTCCAATTTCGTTAAAGGTCTGTTTCGATATTTTCGATACAAAAATGGTCGAATCTTTCTTGATTTTGAAGACATTCCGATCGCCATTTATTACATACTCCATAGTAGAGTTTGTAAAACCGCCCTTGCTGCCGAAGAAAATCTGGGATTCATCTTCTTTGTAGATAACTTTTTTTGAGTTTGTGCAGGCAAA
>CAZRXT010000352.1:0-2827 GCA_964604035.1 uncultured Prolixibacteraceae bacterium
TTATCGAGAGCCGTAATGCACCAAAGCCGAAAAACAAGACCATAAACCTGATTCCTAATAATAAAACCTACAAAAGAAGTTATGTTTATACTTCTACAGAAAACGAAATCAATTTTGTATTTTTATCGTAAGCAAAAAAACGATAGCCGTTATGGAAAATATTAAACGAAAAGATTTTATCAGAAAAACTTGTTTGACAGGATTTTGCCTTTGTGGGTTTAGCATGTTTGCCCTGCCCGGCGCAATAAATGAAACAACCGCCCCTGAACCCGGTGAAACCGAAAATAAGAAGAACCTGCAACAAAAGTGGCTCGAGGTCTTATTGTCGAACATCTCGGAAGAGTTGGATGAACCCGCAAAAAGGAAGATATTAAAAAACTGTTCGAAAACGCATTACGAAGAAATCGACATGAATAAAGTGCTGGCACCTTTTGGCAACGACCTTGAGAAGTTTCTTCAATTTCTTGAAAAAGATTGGAATTGGAAGATCGAATATGACAAAGCCAATAAAACCATATTGGCCAACGAAAACAAAAATCATTGTGTTTGTCCAATTGCGGGAAACCTCAACGCGAGCGCATTATCGGCCTTATGCTATTGCTCCGAAGGTTTTGCCGAGCAGATGTTTTCAGCCGTTACAGGAGCCAAAGTACGCGCAACGGTAGTTTCGTCGATCCACAGGGGAGGGACTAACTGCATTTACAAGGTTGAACTTTAAAACTTAAATTGAAGTCAGGTTATTAAATTTGTCGTCTGCCCATTTCGACGGGTTATTTATAATGTAATTTGAAATACGTTGAAACGATTCCTCGTTTCGGATAATATGGTCGTGAAAACGTGATTGCCAGCCGAAATCGGCATCGATATTACGCGCGTTAATGGTTACAATCCGTTTGTATTGATTAATAATTACACCCAATGTTTCGGGGTTCCATTTTTCTGATGCGTTTTTTGTGCGTTGTTGGTTTGTGGTGGGGATGATGGAATCGACGGAGGGGGTGGTAGAGACGCCCAATTTGGGCGTCTTTACGTTCGCATTCACATCATCGTTGGCATTTCCAATCACATTCGCATTCACATCACCGTTTCCATTCGCGTTTGCATTTCCAATCCCGTCACCGTTTACGTTCACATCATTGTTCAATGCGTTGTCCATCTGTTTATCAATTATAATAATTCCATGTATATGATTTGGCATTACCTCCCATTCGCCCAATATTACAAATGGAAAATGATTCGGTATTTCAATCCAATATTGTTTCGCAATTTTCCCTATTTCGGATAATTGCATTTGTGGTTGGTTGTTGGTGGGCACAATATCCCCAAAATAATATTCGCGGTGGGCGGTACAAATGGTAATAAAATAGATGGCATTTGAACCGTAATCCCAATTTTGCAGCCGTGCAGATGGTATTCTGTATCTATTTTGAAATTTATCCGACATGGTTTATGTCACAAATTTTTCAATATTAATGTAGGCTCCACATGGGGCTAACCTATCTTTTATCTTATTGTAATCCATATTAGTTCTACTTTGGCACATTTATAACACAGAGAATAATATAGTTGCATGAAACAGGTTCTGAAATGAATTTTAAATTGGTTGATCTAATTGGCTATTCCAATTTTGAGGAGTCACAGAGACCACAGAGAGGAGAACCGCTTTGCGGTTCATAAAACTCTGTGGTCTCTGAGTTTTCTCTCTTTAACCATTCCTTTTAAAAAATCAACGATCAGAATCAAGTACAACTCCTGTAAATGTAATCACGTGATCCTCTGTGTTTATAATCTGTTAAAGTAGAATTAGTCAATTAGCAATATTGCGATGCGATTCATTTCCGACGGATTTTTGCTAACAACATTTATTTCCATCCCAATATTTCGAACCGTTTTATAAACATCTACAGCAAATGCTTCCGGGCTTGGGCGCGATTTACTTTTATCCTTACAGTTAAGCCTGTTTCCTGAGCAATCTTTACACAAGCAGCAACATGTCTGGTTTAATAAAAATGCTTTTTGAAATCCATCCAGAAATATTTTCCGTTCAAGTTCGAGTAATTTGTTGGTCATTTCTCTTGACCAATCGGAAGGATAGTTCTCTTTATCGGCCAATTTTGTTAGCCTTATGACTATTCCATGATTATATTCCTTGAAGAAATCTCTGCATTCTTGAACTGTTGGCGTATTTGGCGGACAAGTTCCTAATCCATAGTCGCTGCAACCAAACTCGCATTTAACCCTTACCCATTGAGCAACTGAAATATCAGCGGGATTAATCCATTTGAAATCGGAAAATCCAATCTCTTGAACGTATGTTTCTATTTTTTCTTTATGCATCAGTATATTTGAGTTTTAAGTTGCTGTTTATCCCTATTGTCTGAACCTTGATTGGCTTGATTTACATGATTCCCGTGATAATCTTTCCATTGTATGAAACCCAACCAGATTTACTCTTTTAACTCCGTTGAACTCCCTTTGGTCGTTTGTAGTTCCAGCCAAGCCATAGGCATGGTGTTACTGTTTGTTAATCACTCAAGGAGATAGCTAAAGAGGGGAGTTGAGTTATTTTTATAAACAGTTTTTGTTAATTAAATCCTCAACATTCATCTTTCCCGATGATTTTACTTTTGCTAAATCCTCACAAGCTGCGTTGACATTCCCTAAGTTTATTTCACAAATCGCTTTATAGTAAATAATTTCATAACTGTCTGGTATCTTTTCTAATGCTAATTCAAAATATTCGAGCGCTCTTAAATATTCCATATTTTCTAATGCGTTTTTTCCCTTTTGAGCGAAATCATACATTGGAATAAATTCATTCGAAGTA
>CAZRXT010000353.1:0-2817 GCA_964604035.1 uncultured Prolixibacteraceae bacterium
AAACAGCGTTTTATGCTAATCTGAACTTTAAAAATAAAATCGAACTCAGGT
This sequence comes from uncultured Prolixibacteraceae bacterium, assembly GCA_964604035.1. Classification (GTDB taxonomy): domain Bacteria; phylum Bacteroidota; class Bacteroidia; order Bacteroidales; family Prolixibacteraceae; genus CAYMTR01. The sequence goes on from CAZRXT010000353.1 coordinate 52, forward strand.
TATTGATTAATAATTTTCTTCCGAAATTTCGAAGTATGCCTGTGGATGATCGCAAGCCGGGCATTTTTGCGGTGCCACAGTTCCTTCGTGAATGAACCCGCAATTGCGGCATTTCCAAATAACTTTTCCGTCGCGTTTAAAAACCTTACCAGCTTCGAGATTCTCGTACAATTTGCGGTAACGTGCTTCGTGGTGTTTTTCAACTTTGGCAATCATTTTGAATGCCTGTGCAATTTCTTTAAAGCCTTCTTCTTCAGCAATTCGTGCAAATTCAGGGTAGAGTTCGGTCCACTCTTCGTTTTCGCCATCGGCAGCTGCTTTCAGGTTGTCGAGGGTGGTGCTGATAACGCCGGCTGGATACGAAGCTGTAATTTCAACCATGCCACCTTCAAGAAATTTGAAGAAACGCTTTGCATGTTCCTTTTCGTTCAAAGCAGTTTCGGTAAACATTGCTGCTATTTGTTCCAAACCTTCTTTTTTTGCTACGCTGGCAAAATAGTCGTAACGATTGCGTGCCTGCGATTCGCCTGCAAATGCTTTGAGCAGGTTTTGCTCAGTTTTTGTTCCTTTGATACTCATATTGTTATAATTTATTGTTGTATTATTTCTTTGGATATAAATTTAATCAAAAGTTGGAAATAAAAGTTCTGAAAAATTATTCGGTTTTTTCTTTTATCCCAAATGTTTCTTTTATACCGGAAAGGATTGAATTCCAGCAGTAGTTTATGAACGATCTTTTTGGGTCGTGCATCACTACAAATTTCTGAGGTACAATTTCTTTCTTCCCGCTCGGATTATCGGCTTTTACTGCTAGTGTGTTTGCTAAAAAGCTAATGAATTTCTCTTCTTTTATTTTTCCTTCTTTGTTCGATAGAACAGTTATTTTCAAATCGTTATATGCAAACTTTATTTCTCCTGACGAAGAGTCTTCGTTTGCTTCAAAATTTACTTCTAATTTTTTGTTGTAGCCCTCTTTTATCGAAAGCATCAGCCCTGGTTCGGTAATGCTGCTGAGTTCGCTAAAGGGCAGGTAACCACATTCGGCATTAACTGTGAACTCATTTTTCAACGAGGCCATGTTTAAATCCATCGTAACGTCAGTTTCGCCAATGCCCATTAGTTTCGCATGGATATCGAGATGGGTTATCGGGTTCTTAGTATAGTTGCTTTTGATGTTTGTAATATTGGTGATTTCGGACTCGATGTTGGTAAAGAATACTTGGGTTTCTTGAGGACTTTCGGGTGTAAGTTCTCTGTAAAACAACTTATTGCACGATACATTGGCTTTCCTTATGTCGAATTTTTGGCTTAACTCGCGAAGTTGTTTCTGTGGTAAATCCATAATGAAATTTTCGCGGATGGGGTAGGTGTTGTTCCTGTATATTTCAACATTGTCGAACTGCACATTGATGTTTGAAGCCGCAAACTCATTGGTCTCCAATAATTTTTTAATATCGATGCCTGATCCTTGGCAGTTTACATTGTTGATTTTAAAACAGTCTTCTTGGTATATTTTTCTCTTGTTGAACTCTTTTTCAGAATAGGCCGGGGTTAATGAAACGCCCGATAACGAGAAATTTCCGTTGCTGCTTAATGTTGCTTTTTCGACGTTGTAATTGTAGAACCCGTCTTTTGTTTTGTTCCCAATATTGTTGATTTCCACGTATATATTGTCGCACCCAAACATTTTTTTTGAGCTGTCGGTGTTCTTATCCAGCAGAAGTCCACCAGCTTTCAAGTTTACACGGTTTAATTTCTGCGCATTATCGCCTTTTATTTCGATATTCGAATTGTTTACAGTGAGTTGCTTAATTTGCAAAACTTCGAAAGTTTCCTTCATTTTCGGGTAAAGCCCCATTTGGTATGGCGAAAACTTTTCACCTTTTTCATTTTTGTTGATCGTCAATTCAACTTTCGGATTGTTGATAAGAAGAGCCGAGGCAATCAGTTTCTTTTCTTCAATAAATTTGAAAAAATCGAAGTCCGACAATGTTAATTCGGGCACTTCAACATCGAAAATGTCGGTTTTTCCTACTTGTTTTGAATCTCTTATTGGCTTGATTTTGAAGTTGAAAGCCTTCAGTTGCTTGCTCGACAACTGATAGGTGCATTTTTCTAGCGAGAGTTTGTGGATATTGTCGGGCATGTTGAACGTCGATTTCTGAAACGTATAAATGAAGTCGGAATAGCTTGTTTTGAACTGATTCTGAATATTTTCAATCTTGAATTTATTCACAGTAAGATCGATATCGGTTGTGGCAAAAGTTTTGCTCCTGCCGTTTTCGAAATTTGCTAACTCTAGTTTGCCATTTTCAATATTTATTAGAGTTGCCGTCAACGATTTAAGGTCTTCCAAAATTAAGATTGGTTTTTCGGGCGAACTGCTTTTTTGCGCTGCCACTGGTTGAAGCAGAAGCTGTATCTCGGGGTTCGAAATAGTGATGGCGCCAACCGGGAAGTCCCCGTTGTTAATTAGCTCCAAAATATCTGTGCCAGTGAACTGTATTGAAGGTATGTTGGCATAAATCGACATTGGCAACTTCTTGAAGTTTGGCGACGAAGTGTTTGGGTACATCTTCGCATTTTTAACGTAGATGAGTTTCTGTGTCGAAAGGATACCAATTTCGGCAGCATCTACTTTGTGAACACCATCGGCAAAGGCAAACGACTGTTTTTTAAGCACTAAGTCGATATTGTCGGAGAAGAAAAGTTTGTTCTTATTCTGAGATGAAAGCGAATCGAGTTCAAAGTTGTACATCTTGATCG
>CAZRXT010000354.1:0-2802 GCA_964604035.1 uncultured Prolixibacteraceae bacterium
TTTGCTGAGGTCAGTGGCGGATTCGAACCGCCGTAGACGGTTTTGCAGACCGGTGCCTAGCCACTCGGCCAACCGACCTTTGGTTGGTCTTTTTGCCTTTGAGGCTGCAAATATATCAAAAAATCTTTTCGACCAAAAAAAAATCGTGTTCAATACGCTTTTTAGTTTGAAGAACCTGACGATTGAATTTGCCAGTTGCTGGTTTTTGTGCAGTTTATCTTCGATATGATAATTTGCTCAAAATTGTTAATCAGCGGGTTAATGTAACACTAACCTTCTTGATCTGTCCACCCATTGGCGGGTTAATTTTCGAAACTTTAATTGAGGCTTTCTCAATGCTGTTAAACTGAAGGTAAAGCTTGTCGAGAATTCGGCTACAGATATTTTCAAGCAGAAAAGATTTTTTCTCCATCTCCTCTTTTATTAATGTGTAAACTTTCTGATAGTCGAGTGCATCGTTCAGATTGTCCGAAATTCCGGCTTTGGTACAATTAGTTTCAATAGAAATATTTACCAGAAACTTGTTCCCAACAACTTGTTCTTCCTTAAAATGCCCATGGTAGGCATAAAATTCCATCCCTTCAATCTCAATTATTCCCATATTCTAATTTTGGTTGGGCGAAATTAGGGGTTTCATCTTTCAGCAACAAATCAATCTGACTAAAATGTAAAAAATGGGTGATTGCTATCGTCATTTAGTATCATTTATTATTAGAGTTCATGAAATCGGTTAACTTTGTTTTCCTTATAAAAAGGATTGATCTATGTCAGAAAATAAAGCAGAAAGCACCGTAAAAACCAAAAATTTCATTCATCAAATTGTAGAGAATGATTTGATGGAGGGGAAAAACAATAAACAAGTACACACACGTTTCCCTCCCGAACCTAATGGATATTTGCACATTGGGCACGCCAAGGCTATTTGTCTTGATTTTGGTACTGCCGATAAGTTTGGAGGAGTATGCAACTTGCGTTTCGACGATACAAACCCTTCGAAAGAAGATACTGAATATGTAGACTCTATTCAGGAAGATATTCATTGGCTGGGTTTCGATTGGGAAGACAGGCTTTATTATGCTTCTGACAACTTCGACCGCCTCTACGATTTCGCTGTCGAATTGATTAAAAGAGGCAAGGCTTACGTCGATGATCAGTCGGCCGAGATAATTAGCCAACAACGCGGAACTCCAACACGCCCTGGAACTGAAAGCCCATTCCGTAGCCGTTCGGTTGAGGAAAACCTCGACTTGTTTCAGCGCATGAAAAATGGTGAATTTCAGAATGGCGACAGAGTGTTGAGGGCAAAAATTGACATGGCCTCACCAAATATGCATCTACGCGACCCGTTGATGTACCGTATTATGCACGAAGAACATCACCGTACAGGCAACAAATGGTGCATATACCCGATGTATGATTATGCTCATGGTCAGTGCGACTATTTCGAAGGCATTACACACTCGCTTTGTACTCTCGAGTTTGAAATACATCGCCCATTGTACGATTGGTTTGTTGATGAATTAAAAGATTCGGATTACCGACCACGGCAAATTGAATTTTCGAGGTTGAACCTTACATACACAATGATGAGCAAGCGCAAATTGCTCCAATTGGTTCAGGAGAACTTGGTGAATGGATGGGACGATCCTCGTATGCCTACTATTTGTGGTTTCCGTAGGCGTGGTTATACCCCTGCTTCAATACGTAACTTTGTTGAGAAAGTAGGAATTACAAAGACAGAAGGAATTATTGATGTGGCATTACTTGAACACTCTGTTCGCGAAGATTTGAACAAAACAGCGCAGCGAGTAATGGGCGTACTCAACCCATTAAAAGTGGTAATTACTAATTATCCTGAAGGTCAGGTTGAAATGATGGAGGCAATCAATAACCCAGAAGACGAAAGCATGGGAACCCGCGAAGTGCCTTTTACCCGCGAGATTTTTATTGAACGCGAAGATTTTATGGAGAACCCTCCAAAGAAATTCTACCGTTTGTCGCCTGGTGCTGAAGTGCGCTTGCGTTATGCCTATTTTGTAACTTGTACCGATGTTATCAAGGATGAAAATGGCGAGATTATTGAATTGCATTGCACCTACGATCCTGCCTCGCGCGGAGGAAATTCGCCCGATGGACGTAAAGTAAAGGCAACGTTGCATTGGGTTTCTGCATCCGAAAATGTAAAAGCCGAAGTAAGACTTTACGATAGGTTGTTTAATGTTGAAGACCCTTCGGGCGATAAAGATAAAGACTTCAGGGAATTCCTTAATCCAGTTTCTCTGCAAGTTTTACCGACATGTTATATTGAACCTTTCGTGAAAAACTCGAAACCTCTCGATCATTTTCAGTTTGAACGAATGGGTTATTTCAGCATAGACAAAGAATCAACAAGTGGCAATTTGATCTTCAATCGAACAGTTTCGCTCAAAGATAATTGGGCAAAAGCACAAGAAAACAAATAACAACAATAAGGAAGCCAGTCTCGTTACTGGCTTTTTCTTTGTTTGAAAATAGATTCGTTCATCTTTGAGAATCTCAATAACAGCTGAACATTGCTCTTTACCGATAAAATTCATTCCTTTATCGAAGTTTGAGTGTGAGCTTAAATTAATCCGTATATTTTTGACTTCGAATTAAATTTACAATTATGGATAAGAGACATTTTTTTACCGGACGCAGGTTTTTCTTTGGGTTTATTCTTCTGGTAATTGGATTGGTGATGATTTTAGAGCGTTCAGGGATCCTGAGTTGGGAAGTTTATGATTTTCTGCTTTCGTGGAAAATGTTGCTTGTTGCCATTGG
>CAZRXT010000355.1:0-1175 GCA_964604035.1 uncultured Prolixibacteraceae bacterium
GAACAGAAAGCTGTTTACGATCGTCGTCAAAGTCAGTGGGATATGGTTCCATCGCTTAATGGCTGGGGAAATTCGAACTTCGATTTTCGGCGTTCGACCAACCAAAATAACGACATTTCGTCGGGCACAACTTACAATGTTGGCTATGGCGTTAGCAGTTCGATGAACCTCTTTGCTGGCTTCACAAGCTGGAATACCATTGCTGCAAATCGTTATAACGAAATGGCTTGTGGCGAAGAGACAAAACTGGCATCTAACACATTGAAAATCGGAATTATCAATCTGTTTTCAAAAGTAATATACCAGCAAGCGTTAGTTAAAGTTGCGAAAGAGAAACTAGACGTGAGCCTTGCCGAATCGAAGCGCATAGCTGCAACCATTGAAACAGGACAAATGGAACCTGTTGCTCAAAGCGAAATTAACGCCACCGTTTCGGGCAACAAACTGGCTCTTAGCCAAGCCGAAAACGAATATCAGCTTTTGAAACTGAGGCTTGCTCAATTAATTGAACTGCCTGAAAACACAAATTTTACAATTTCATCGTTGGAAATCGAAGCTCAAATTCCCGATGAAAACATGCAAACCATCGACTCGGTTTATGCAGCTGCCTGCCAAAATTATCCTTCGGTTCTGAAAAAAGAATACGAGTTGGATTATTACCGGAAACAGCTCCATATTTCCCGTGGAAAAATGGCTCCAAGTATTAAGCTTAGCGGAAGCTACAGCTCTGGATTTTACTCTACCGACACCCTTGCCAACGGAAAACAAACACCAGTGGAAGCACAATTCAACAATTATCTGAACCCTTCGGTTGGGGTGTCGCTGAGTATTCCAATTTTAAATGGCCGCTACTACAATTTTCAAGAGAAAAAGAGCCGTATTGACCTTGAAAATGCAATGTATAATCTTGAGAATCAAAAGAAATTAATCCGCCGTGAAATCGAAAATGCACTTCAGCAACTCGAAGCTTTCAACATTGAATACCAACATGCAAGCGACAACCTGAAGTATGCCAAATTATCGTTCGAAACTTATCGCGAAAAATACAGGCTCGGGCTCATTAATACCACCGATTTTATGAACGCTCAAAACCAGCTTTCATTGGCACAATCGGAAGTTTTACGGGCACATTACAGCTGGTTCGTTCAACTTGAAACGATTAAACTATATGAAGG
>CAZRXT010000355.1:1275-2795 GCA_964604035.1 uncultured Prolixibacteraceae bacterium
ATACAAACAATAAATAGTGATGCTATGAGCATGGATCGAATAATAGAAAAGAAAAAAGGCTTGAAGCCGAAGACAATCATACTGATAATAGCAGGGCTGGCAGTTATTGCATTAATTGTAAAGCTGATATCAATGTCGGGAACATCAACGTTCAGGGCTGAAAAAGATAAGGTGACAGTTTCGAATGTCGAAAGTGGGAGTTTCAAAGATTACATCTCGCTAATTGGCACGGTTGAACCAATAAAAACCATTTTTCTTGATGTTGATGAAGGCGGAAAAGTGACCGAAAAAATTATCGACGAAGGCGAAATGGTTAAAAAAGGCGATGTTATTTTCAGAATGGTAAATAACGACCTTAACCTTCAGATTTTGAACACCGAATCGCAATTGGCCTACCAATCGAATGAGCTTCGAAACACCCTCATTGGCATGGAGCAACAAAAAATAAGCAACAAGCAACAATTGCTCAACATCGATTACGAATTGATCAGGCTAAAACGTAACTACGAACAAAACAACTCGTTATACGAAAAAGGTTTTGTTTCGAAAGAGGTGTATCTGACATCAAAAGACAATTACGAACTTGCCGAGCGCGACCGCGAACTCCGTTTCGAACGCATGGTTCAGGATTCAATCTTTCGCGAAAACCAAAAATTATCGATGAACAGCAGTTTGAAAAACATGCAGCAGAACTTGTCGATGGTGCGCCAGCGGCTCGACGATCTTAACGTAAAAGCCCCTGCCGACGGACAATTAGGCAGCCTCGATGTTGAAATCGGGCAATCAATCAGCCGTGGACAACGGATTGGGCAATTGCACATTCTCGACAATTTCAAAGTTGTTGCCGAAGTTGATGAACATTACATTGACCGTGTACGCCGCGATTTACAAGCTTCGTTTGAACGACAAGACAAACAGTTCGCCATTGAAGTGATGAAAGTTTACCCCGAAGTCCGCGACGGTCGTTTCCAGGTCGATTTAAAGTTCTCGAACGAAACCCCCGACAACCTGAGAACCGGACAAACATATCAGCTGAAACTTGAGCTGGGTCAACCAGTTGAAGCTATATTGCTGCCACGAGGTGGTTTCTTCCAAAGCACCGGCGGGCAATGGGTTTTTGTAGTCGACAAAAACGGCAATACAGCCACAAAACGGAACATCCGCATTGGTCGTCAAAATCCACTTTATTACGAAGTTCTTGAAGGACTTGCACCGGGCGAAAAAGTGATTACCAGTAGTTACGAGATGTTTGGCACAAACGACAGGGTGGAGTTGAAATAACCCCCCAGCCCCCTAAAGGGGGAGAACCCCTAAATCCCCTAAAGGGGACTTTGGTTAACAGCAAAAATTAAGCGTTAGAGCGTTAAAGAAGAGAATTATAAAAGCATAAAGAAAACGAATATGCACCTCGGTAAAAGTCCCCTTTAGGGGATTTAGGGGTGATTAGGAGGTAATTAACATGATTAAAACAGTAAAACTCACAAAAGTGTTCCGTACAGACGAGATAGAGACTCTGGCGT
>CAZRXT010000356.1:0-2788 GCA_964604035.1 uncultured Prolixibacteraceae bacterium
TCGTACGAACCCCAAACTCCGGCAGTTAAACCACCAACTGTAAATTTTACCGATGGCTGTACCGATGGTCCGGCGAATTTAGTACCGCGCCAAACATAGCTACTGTACAAATCGACACCAGCAGTAAACTGAGCTTTCAAGTCACTTGCCATTACTGTTGTTAAAACAAGTGCTGCGAGTAATGTGTAAAATCTTTTCATAACAATTCATTTTTTAGGTTATACATATATTCATTTATTCCTATTTCGAGAGAGATATCGGTTAAGAGTATCTAATTGGGGATATTCTTTATCTAATCCCGTTTCAAAAATATATTTTGAAGGGTTAACCACAAATTTATTTAGGGGGTAATTTTTATAAAAACACATTTTAAAACGATATACCCCCATTAAAAATTGAGTTAATTCTCATAAAAATGCATTTATATCAACCAGACACCCTATTTTTTTGAATCTATTTGCAAATTTTATGTGTTTTGAATATGATTCTTATTGATTTTTTGTGAAAAAACTCAAAAAACTTGAATTTTGAGTTTTTGACAATCATTATTCTTGTCTTAACATTAAATTAATGTCTAAATGATAGATAAATGGTAAAAACACTCTCTATTTGATTGTAGACATTCTTTTTTAGGGTCATTTGATGTTAATTTCCATTCTTGAAATAGCAAAGGGATTTTTTTTCTATTTCTGAATTAACGAAGACCAATTGTGTATGTGCAGAGAAACGAATTGTCGGTTGCATGGTGTGGCTGGTAGTGGAAATAAAAAAAGGAATCACCTTATGAATAGCTCACAAGGTGATTCCTTTGATGATATTTGCCAGACCTCTATGGTCTAACAATTGAAATAATTAATAGGCTCGGCCTTCTTTGCCTTCATAATATAAGATAAATGAATTGTTCACAACTTTATTGCCGCCAGGGGTTGGATAGTCGCCAGTAAAATACCAGTCGCCCAAATGAGCAGGACATGCCTCATGCAGGTTCTCAACGGTCTGAAAAACCAGTTCAATTTCGGCTTCGCAATCATCGGGCTTCAACATGTCGGCAATTTTCTGCGATATTTCTTCGTTTGTAAATGGCTTGTAAATATCTGTTACATAATTGATAATCTCTTCTTTAGGTAGATTTTGTTGTTCACAACACTTTTTATAAGTTGCATCAATTATATGTGTCATCCCGCGTTCAGTTAGCAATTCTATAGCTGCCTGAAAAGCTGCAAACTTGCTGACCTGAGCCATGTCGATGCCATAACAGTCGGGATACCTGATTTGTGGTGCCGAAGAAACAATGATGATCTTTTTAGGGTGAAGGCGGTCAAGTATTCGAATAATACTCTGTTTTAGTGTAGTTCCCCTTACAATTGAATCGTCAATAATAACCAGAGTATCGATATGGTTTTTTACAATTCCATAAGTAACGTCGTAAACATGGGTAACTAGGTCGTTTCGCCCCGAATCGTCGGTTATAAATGTGCGCAGTTTAACATCTTTGATGGCAATTTTTTCCACCCTAGGTTCAACGGCAATAATTTCGGCAATTTTTTCTTCTGTAAGATTTCCGTTCAACGCTTTGATTTTCTTCTTTTTCCAGTCGAGCAAATGTTCGCGCACGCCTTCAACCATACCGTAAAAAGCAGTTTCGGCAGTATTTGGAATGTAAGAGAAAACCGTATCATTAAAGTTGTAGTTCACTTTCTCGAGAATGGTAGTTGACAACAAGCGTCCTAACATTTTCCTTTCGTTGTAAATATCACGATCGCTACCTCGCGAAAAATAGATTCGTTCGAAAGAGCATGAACGTTTTGTTTCGGGAACTCTGATTAGTTCAGTTGAGATGGATCCGTCTTTTTTAATAATCAGAGCTTCACCAGGAGTAAGTTCGCTAACTTCGAAGTGATGAACATTCATAACAGTTTGAATAACCGGGCGTTCTGAAGCTACCACAACAATTTCGTCGTTACAATAATAAAATGCTGGCCTGATACCCCAAGGATCGCGGGTAACAAAAACATCTCCATGACCTATCATTCCGGCAATAGTGTACCCCCCGTCGAAGTCGCGAGTTGATCGTTCAAGAACCTTCTGAATATTTAACTCCTCTTCAATTGCCGACGATATTTCCACATTTGAGAGGCCTGCATTCTTAAACTTTCTAAACAGCAATTGATTTTCTTCATCAAGAAAATGTCCAATTTTCTCCAACACAGTAATTGTGTCGGTGTAAGCGCTTGGGTGTTGCCCCAGGCTTATTAGCTTATTAAAAAGCTCGTCGGTATTTGTAAGATTGAAATTACCTGCAAGAACAAGATTTCTTGACTTCCAGTTGTTTTGGCGCATCACAGGATGAACAAATTCAATAGAATTTCGTCCAAAAGTACCATATCTTAAATGCCCAAGATAAGCTTCACCAACGTAATCGAGGTTCTTTTTTGCCCAGTTGGCACTTGAAAATTTTTCAGGATATTTTTCTGATGGAGAGGCAAAAGAACGAAAAATACCATCGAAGATATCTTTAATCGGATTTTCTTTTACCGAACGTGAGCGAGATAAATACTCTTCGCCAGGAACACTGTTTAATTTTAGGGACACTAAACCTGCGCCATCTTGTCCGCGGTTGTGTTGTTTTTCCATTAACAAGTAGAGCTTGTTTAGCCCATATTGCCACGATCCGTATTTTTGCTGATAAAACTCTAAAGGTTTTAATAAACGAATCATTGCCACCCCGCATTCATGTCCAATATTTTCACTCATACTATATATGTATTTGTATCAATCAATCGCTTTT
>CAZRXT010000357.1:0-2776 GCA_964604035.1 uncultured Prolixibacteraceae bacterium
GGAATCCAGTAATCGACAGGTGTTCCGGCAGTTGCATTCTGAAGCAGGTGAATGTATTGAGCCATGCGGTTATAGCCGGCTTTAACGCTTGTATTCTCATTTATAATGAACGAAGCATTCATTCGAGGTTCGAAGTTCCAATATGGGTTAAACCATTCGCCATCAGCATAAACAATTGAATCGGCCATTTCCCCTTCGGCATTAAAACGATATTCGGAAGAAGCCCCAATACGGTAAAAATTTGAAAGCCTAAGTCCATAAGCAACAGTAAACCTGCTCCCAAATTTTTGCTCATTTGAAATATATGCAGCACCTTCAAAAGCTCTTTTCGACGAAACGCTAAGATTTTGGTTCTCCTGATCGAGCGACACAATATTCAGCGTGCCAGGCTTAAACAAATAATCGTTCGCCTCAACACCAAACGAAATTGCGTTATCGTTGTTCAAGTACCAGGTAAAACGTTGTTTCAGGTTTTTACCAACAATGCCTGCCTTTAAGTCGAACGAAAAATCGAGATTTGCCGAAGTTTTGTAGTCGTAATCGTTATATATCAGCGATGTATTACTAAAGAAAGTTGGCGAAAACTGGTGCATCCACCGCATGGTTCCAACCCTGTTTCCCCAATCGAAACCAAACATTCCTGTTTTCAGCGCATCGCGGCCCAGATAGCCCGAAAGATAAACACGGTCGTTATCGCCCAAATCGAAATGGGTCTTCACGTTCAAATCGTAGAAATAGAGTTTACTATCCTTTAAAGTCTCATTCGTAGAAAGAAGGAGAAAAAGATCGGCATAAGTTCGTCGGCCAGAAAGAAGAAATGAGCTTCCACCCTTACCTAGCGGACCTTCAATTGTAAGGCGGCTCGAAATAATTCCAATACCACCAGTAGCCGCGAACCGTTCGTTGTTCCCTTCGCGCATGCGCACATCGAGCACCGACGAAGAACGGCCTCCGAAACTTGCCGGCACGCCACCTTTGTAAAGCTTAACATCGTTAATGGCGTCGGAATTAAAAACGGAGAAAAACCCAAGCAAATGCGCTGGGTTAAAAACCGGGGCATCGTCGAGTAGAACAAGATTCTGATCGACCTGACCACCGCGAACAAAGAAACCCGTACTCCCCTCTCCTGCCGATGAAACGCCTGGCAAAAGTTGAATCGTTTTCAGCACATCTTGCTCGCCAAATAAAACGGGTACAGCTTTAATACTTTGAGGCGATAGTTTAACCGTACCCATTTCATTGCTTACAATATTCTGATTGCGAGCTTGGGTGCTTACAACAACTTCGCCAAGCACTTCCTGTTTTGGATTAAGGCGTATATTTCGTTTGATATTCCCATCAACAGTAATCGCAATTTTTTGCGATTCATAACCCAAAAAGGAAACCACAACACTATAATTTCCGGGCTTTAGACTCACAGAAAACACTCCATAACTATTTGTGGTTGAACCAAATTTAATTTGCTCTACGTATAAAGTTGCTCCAATCAGATCTTCGCCACTCGAAGCATCAGAAACTGTTCCGCTAAAGGAAAAGTTGCCCTGAGCAACCGCTACAAAAGATAAAATCAGGAAGAAAATTGACAGAAAGAAATTCTTCATCATTGAAAAAAATTTGTGTGATAATAAGACAGCTAAAAGTCGAAATAGTTGAATGAAAACGGATACAATCTTAGAATTTATCAGAATTACGCGAACCAAACACATTTTCGATGTTCATTTTAAGCTTTGCAAAGCCTGCTCGTTCAAGTGCCGAATGTTTAAACATAGATTTAAGAGTAATTTGATCAAGATGTTCCCAATCAGTTTTGTTCATTGAGATAAAAGCTTCGGAAGGATTAAATTCGGGCGTAATGTGAGGGTTGACATTTCGGTTCCAAGGACAAACATCCTGACAGATATCGCAACCAAAGATTCGATTATTCAGTAATGGTTTGAGTTCCTCAAAAATATCCTCTTTCAATTCGATGGTCTGGTACGAAATACAGCTTCGCGAATCTAACACTGACGGGCTAACCAACGACTTTGTAGGACAAGCATCGATGCAGTTGGTACAAGTTCCACAATATTTTTTTGTATTTGGACTATCGTATTCAAGTTCAAGATCGATAATTAATTCGCCAATAAAAAAGAATGAACCGAGCTCTTTATTCAAGAGAAGTCCATTTTTCCCAATCCAACCGAGACCTGCTTTTACAGCCCAAGCCTTTTCCAAAACCGGAGCCGAATCAGTAAAAACCCGACCTTGAATTGGAGCAATTTCAGAGTCAATCCAATCGAATAAAAGTTTTAGTTTATCCTTCAGAACAACGTGATAATCTTTTCCGTAGGCATATTTTGAAACTATTGGCACATCATTTCCCTGCTGAAATTTAGCAGGGAAATAATTCAGCAAAACCACCACTACCGATTTTGCACCGGGAACAAGCAATGCCGGGTTAAGCCGTTTCTCGAAATGGTTGGCCATATATCCCATTTGCCCATGAAAATTACGGTCGAGGTACGATTTCAGATGAACTTCTTCCTCGTCCAATTTTTGAACAGCAGCAATTCCACAAGCCGAAAAACCCAACTCAAGAGCCTTCTGCTTAATCTGTTCAGAGTATTTACTTTTGCTGTCCAACTTACTTATCGTCAAGCTTTTCGCCATAAGCCAAATCACCAGCATCGCCCAAACCAGGAACAATGTACGCCTTCGAGTTAAGTTCCTCGTCGATGGCACCAACCCACAACGTGCAATTTTGGGCAGGCAAGTTCTTCCTAACGTAGTCAACACC
>CAZRXT010000358.1:0-2773 GCA_964604035.1 uncultured Prolixibacteraceae bacterium
CCCCAAACAAAAGCACTGAAAATAGGTGGAACATCGGAAGATGAAAAGGCGAGGGCTGAAGTTGAGCTAAGATTCGCAATTAATTCGCTGTTTTCCGACTTTAGTTCATTGTACGTTGTTCCTTCATTTTCGTGAAGAAAAGAAACCAGGTTGTTCACATCGGCAAACGCACCATAAATGTCTGATTCATCAAACTCAGCAACAGCCTCAATGTCTTCGGTATAATTTGAAACATTAGTGGTTGTTACAAATGCCATTGATTGGGCACTGAAAATGGTTAATGCCAAAATCAAGCAAATTGCACTCCTAAATAACTTTTGCATAAAATTTAGTGTTAATCAGTTAAAATTACGTTTTTTATAAAAAGCTTATTGTCAGCCGAATATCAATCATGAATATATCTTAATCGATAAATCGAGATGGTTATTCAACGTTATGAATCGTGTTGTTTTGGTTTGTAAACTCAATCAAAAATCAATCTAACAGCCCATTGAATGTATAAATTTAGGCTAATCGAATTTATTTTCAAATAGCATTTAAAAAGTATTTTACTACAGTTATATAAGTTTATTAAAACAACGATTTTATTCCGATCAGCGATTTAGCTTCAGCCAACGTTTTCGAAGCCGACTCGCGGGCTTTATCGGCGCCCATTTTTGCCACTTTTGCTAAGTATGCGTCATTGTTCAAATATTCGTCAATACGGTTTCTGATTGGCTCGGTATAGGCGATGATATCTTCGGCCAGTTGTTTTTTCAAATCGCCGTAACGAATCTCACAATTGTTGTAAAGGTTGTTGAAATGCGAAACTACGTCGGGAGTCGAAACAATTTCGAGCAACGTAAATAGGTTTTGTACTGGTTCCGATTTTTTCTGGTTCATTTCAGTTGGGCCGGCATCGCTCACAGCTCTCATCACTTTCTGGCGTATCGATTTTGGATCTTCGTAAAGGTTAATTGCATTGCCTTCCGATTTTCCCATTTTCCCACTTCCATCGAGCCCCGGAATTTTGATCATGTCTTTTCCGTCGAAGGTGAAAGGGCGTGGAATTGGGAATAACTCGCAGTCGTACATGCGGTTAAATCTTCCTGCAAATTTGCGCGCCATTTCCAAATTTTGCTCCTGATCTTTTCCTACCGGAACAAATTGGGCTTTATGTATCAGAATATCAGTAGCCATTAAAACCGGGTAAGTTAATAGTCCGGCATTTACATTATCGGGTTGTTGGCGTGCTTTATCCTTAAACGAAGTTGTGCGCTCCAACTCTCCAAGGTATGCATTCATGTTCAACAAGGCATATAATTCAGTCACCTCGGGAATGTCGCTCTGAATAAAGATGGTAGACTTTTCGGGGTCGATACCACAAGCTAAGTATTCAGCCAGTACTTGTTTAACACCCGATTGAAGGTTTTGCGGTGTTGGGTGTGTTGTAAGAGAATGTATATCGGCAATAAAGAAGTAACAGTTAAAATCATCCTGCATACGAATGAAGTTACGCACAGCTCCAAAATAGTTTCCTAAATGCAAATAACCGGTTGGTCTGATGCCACTTACGACAATTGGCTTATTCATTTTTTATATTTTAATAAGATAAATACTCTCAAGTAATTCAGTAAAAGAGTCACAAAAATAAAAAAAAACAGAACTTTTGGACTATAATTATTCACTAATGCCAACCAAATGATAGATTATGAGGAGAGTAAGACGTAGATCATTAAGAATTATTTGCGAATACAACATTGACGTCTTTTTTTTCGTTATTAAGAAGACTAATTTTGATATTTTGGCAACGAAAAAGAAAGTAATGCAATCAGATATGTTAAGTTAAACCATTTATAATCATTAAAATAAGAGATAGATAAGATGAAGAAGCTCACATTTGTAATGTTAGTAATGTTGATGGTAATGGTTTCATGCAAGACCAAAAAAGTTGCATCAACATATTCTCCCGAAGATCCGGAATATTCAAAAACAGAACAGGCTGGTCAGAGTTCAGTTGTTAATTCAAACGAAGAAAAACCAATTACTTACCGTACTGAAAATGTTGAAGTTGCCCAGACTGAAGATCAGGCCTTTGCAAACTACAACTACTATGTTATTACGGGTAGTTTTTCAAGCCTTGAAAATGCAGCAACGTTGAAAAAAGAGATGAAAAGGTTGGGCTATACTCCTGTTATACTGATTTCGGATAGTGGCATGTACCGCGTTACTGCCGGGCAAACAAACTCTGAAAGCGATGCCCGTAGCGTAATAAATAAAATCAGAAATACTTATTCTGAGTATAACGATGTTTGGTTGTTGAAACGCAAGTAGTTAAAATTCAATACCCCACAAACAAAATTTTTTGTTGTGGGGTATTGTTCTCTTGAGTAATCAACAATAATTATAATTCCAGAATTATGCCAATTGTTGGCAAAACAGTACCTGTTGTGTTTTTTACACTCCGAAGAACGTATTTTGTACCATTATCGGTTTTAATGTAATTTCCTGTCGCATCTTTTTCTCGAACTACGATATCAGCTTGCTCAGCTTGGAAATTGTAGGCATTCTGAATATCGAGATAGAACTTTGCAGTTAACTTTCTCAGGTAAAAAGCCTTATCAATTCTTAAATCGAGTTGGCTGAACGATTTGAATCTTTTTGCATTGAACTGAGAAAAATCTGAATAAGGTCCGCCCGAAGCATCCCAAGCCGAAACGTAAGCCGATTTTTCGAGGTCATAAGGAGTATAAGGAAGTCCGCCAACAAATCTCCATTTACCGCCCACACTCCA
>CAZRXT010000359.1:0-2763 GCA_964604035.1 uncultured Prolixibacteraceae bacterium
CCGACGGAACAACGGAACTGCTCAAAAATATTGACGACAAACGACTTGTTCACACCATACCAACACGGCTCGACATGGGCATTGGCGGGTGCTGGAACGAGGGGATCAATCACCCAAGTTGCGGGCGTTTTGCCGTTCAGCTCGATAGCGACGACCTCTATTCCGATGAGAACACACTGCAAAAGGTGGTCGACAAATTCCATAGCGAACAATGCGCCATGGTGATTGGAAGCTACAAAATGGTGAACTTCAATCTGGAAGAAATACCGCCGGGAATTATTGACCACCGCGAATGGACCGACAACAACGGGCCAAACAACGCCCTCCGCATTAACGGACTTGGCGCTCCAAGAGCTTTTTACACGCCTGTGGTGCGGCAAATTGGTTTCCCGAACGTGAGCTATGGCGAAGATTATGCAGTGGCAATTGCAATTAGCGGAACCTACAAACTTGGAAGGATTTACGAACCAATTTACCTTTGCCGCCGTTGGGACGACAATACCGACTCGAACCTCAGCATTGATAAAGTAAACGCCCACAACGTGTTTAAAGATTCGTTGCGCGATGCGGAAATTAAAAAGAGGAAGAAGAACAACTCAGGCTTTACTGTAGAATGAAGAAAACCAATGCAGCACGAATCCTCGATCAGCAGAAAATAGCATACGAGCTGGTTGAATACGAAGTTGATGAAAGCGATTTGGGTGCTCAGCACCTTGCCAACATTCTGGGACAAGATATTAATCAGGTATTCAAAACCCTGGTTCTCCGAGGCGACAAAACAGGAGTGTTTGTTTGTGTGATACCCGGAAATGAAGAGGTAGACCTAAAGAAAGCGGCCAAGATTTCGGGGAATAAGTATGCCGAAATGATTGCCATGAAAGAGCTCTTGCCTTTAACCGGTTACATTCGGGGTGGTTGCACTGCCATTGGCATGAAAAAAGCGTACCCAAACTACATTCACGAAAGTTGCATCTTGTTCGACCATATTTTTGTAAGTGCCGGGGTGCGCGGAATGCAAATCAAAATTAACCCTGACGATCTGATCAGGGTTGCAAACATGACTGTGGAAGATTTGGTTAGTTAGTCCTGAAATCGTTATGAAGTACAATATCAACCATTGACAAGAGCCGCGATTATTCTAATTGTATGATTTTGTAAATCTTGCTTTCAACAAACTGTTTAATTTCAAATGCAAGTTTTTTGTATTCTAAAGTTTCATTTTTATCTGGAATATACATGTCTCCCGGATATCTTGCTTCAACGCCAAAATCACTCAACTCTTTTGGGTCAACGCCAACAAAATCTTTGTCAATATCAGAACATTCAGAAAGCAACTCCTTCTCTTAGAACTTGTTTTAGAATGTGTCCGGTAATTTCTTTTTTAGAATTAACTTCTTCATCACTTTGAATTAAAATGTCTGCCGGAATTTTAAACTGCGCTAACTCTTTCCTCATCAAAGATGTAAGAGTCCTTTTCTTTTGAATATCAATTGTTTCTTTAGTAATAATAAGAAAATCATAATCACTATCGCTACTATTATCTCTTCTTGCTCGGGAGCCAAACAACAGAATCTTGCTATTCGGAATAATCTTATTGACTATCTCTCGGACAATTGATAATGCATTTGAATTGTTGTTAATCATTTTCTTAATTTCTTACTAAACCAAAATAATCACTGATGTTCGGTAATTTTTTAAAATTTCTAATGTTGCGAATAAGAAGATCAAATAGCTGGCATGTAGGGAAATGGCCTCCAAACAAAGGCAATCTGAATCAAAACAATCACTTAGCAAGACCGGGAAGCTTCTCCCGTGGGCGGGAGAAGATCACCCGGCCGCGCTTGGTGATTGTGAAGATGATGATGCTTTTGTTTGGGAGCCTTGACTTTTTTGCTTCGTTTTTGGGTCAAGCCAAAAATGAAGAGCCCAGCCGACTCGAGGCGAAACGTAGATTAGCGGAGCTAAAAAGTTAACCCTAGATTCAATTTTCTTCATATAGACTAAGCACTATAAGAGTTATCGACTTTATTTCATTTTTTAACCAGACAACAATGAAAAATAATCAAAATTTTGCAATGATTGAAGTTTTCGAAAATTATGAGTTTGCAACATCCTAAATTACTTGAAGTGATGCGAGTTGCTCTAGCTAAACTGATTCGCCAAAGAGAACTGCAACTGATAAGATCACCATCATGGAATCCTTTCAAAAAACAGTCAATGGATCCTTGGCTATAAACTTTTGAGGTGTGCCAGCACAAATCTTATTTCGTTATAACTGTAATCTTCACCTAGAATCTCGCGTATTTCGGTCGAAGAAGTTAAATTCCGGCTTACAACTATTTTCTGAATGGCAGCAATCCTATCGTGCTCAACAATGCGTTCAATTCCAAGCTCGCCCTCAGTTACATATTTCAGCAGATGACCCTCGATTGTTGAGACCGCAAAACCACGCTCTTTGGCAACTTCAGCAATAGTCTTACCACTTTTAAACAGCTCTAAACTTTGCTGATGTGTAGTAAGTGAAGCCTTTTGGATTTCGCGCTCGGCTTCCAACGGAAGTTCAAGCCCTTTCTCCTGTCGATAGGCAATTACAAGCTGAAGTATCTCTTTTCCAAACTGCTTCAACTTGGTTCCGCCCATGCCTTTTATCGCTTTCAGTTCGGCAACAGTAGCCGGAATGGTTTGTGCAATTTCCAAAAGGGTTCTCTGCGGAATAATGCGGGCGTACTCAAGGTGCAGCTCGTCCGACTTTCGGCTCCTCCA
>CAZRXT010000360.1:0-2752 GCA_964604035.1 uncultured Prolixibacteraceae bacterium
TTAATAGAACAATAGGGTTGCACTCGATCCTGATACTTGCAGGCCGTTGGCCTTTACTTTCCTTTGCCCCCCCTTTAGGGGGCTGGGGGGTTTTATCCTCCTCCAGCTTTGGCTGGAGGATTACAAAGGATAATGATTGGAACAATGAGCTTCGAGCCCAACCTTCTACATTTTGGCAAAGGCCAATTTTATTGGTTCTGAAGCAACATTAACCTCAACATATCTATGGCGGTGAGGCTTGTGCGTTCAATGTTACGCTCGCGGTTGTTCGAAAAAGTAAAGCATTTGGCAACAGTTTCTTTAGGACCCGAAACGGCAATCCATACTGTACCCACAGGTTTCTCGGGAGTTCCTCCATCGGGGCCGGCAACACCCGAAGTGGCAATACTGTATTCGCTGTTCAACGCAATTTTTACCCCTTCGGCCATCTGACGGACAACCGACTCGCTAACAGCACCAAACTCGCATAATGTTGACTCACTTACCTGAAGTAAATTCGATTTCACCTCGTTTGAATAAGCCACAACTGCACCTTTAAACCATTTCGAACTACCGGGTACCGACGTAATTAAATGAGATATTAACCCTCCTGTACAACTTTCGGCAACAGAAACTTTTGCATTGATAGCTTTCAAAAGGTTCCCAGTAACATCGCTAAGCTTGTCGTTGCCATAACCATATATCGCATCGGGTATGATAGTTTGCAGCTTTTCGACCTGCGCGTTTACTTCGTTTTCCAAAACGGTTGCGTCGGCGCCAAAGGCCGATAAACGTAGCCTAATAATTCCCGGACTAGGCAAATAGGCAAGGTGAATGTATTCGGGCAAATTATCTTCCCATGTTTCGAGCGTGCGCGCCAGGAACGATTCCGAAATCCCTACTGTTTGAATTGTTCGGTGTACAATATGCAAGTCGTTGCGCATAGCGGCAAGCCTTGGCAACACGTATTCGGTCATCAGGTATTTCATTTCGAAAGGGACACCGGGCATCGATACAAAAACTACGTTATCGTCTTCGAACCACATGCCGGGGGCAGTTCCCTGTTTATTCAGCAAAACCTGACAACATTTAGGCACAAGCGCCTGATCTTTATTAAGCTGAATAATATCAAGACCACGAAGCCTGAACATTTCAATTACATTCTGAAGTGTTGGCTCATGAAGAATAAGCTCTGAGCCAAAATATTCAGTAAGAACTTTCTTTGTACGGTCGTCTTTAGTTGGTCCCAGTCCTCCGGTTATCAACACCACATCGGCTCTTTTGCGTGCATTGTTGAGAGCCTCGACAAGGTGTTCGGGAGTGTCGGAAATGGATGTTATCTGTGCGATATTTACACCAATACTATTGAGTTCGGTGGCCATCCATGCCGAATTAGTATCTACAATTTGGCCAATGAGTATCTCATCGCCAATAGTTATAATTTCTGCTTGCATTAGTTTTGTTTTTCTAGGTTAATTAATCGTTGTAACAATGTTGGGTGTGAATAATGAAAAAATACATAAAGTGGATGTGGAGTTAAGTTGCTAAGATTTTTTGCCGACAGTTTTTTCAACCCTGAACCGAGATCAGTTGCAAGACCATATTTTGCAGCAAAATCATCGGCCTGATATTCGTTGCTTCGCGAAATCAGGTTCATAATAATTCCCATCAGGAATGATAGCGGTGTATATAAAATGCCAAATGCAATGAGCCCAATATGAAAGCGGGGTTCGCTAACTCCCAGAGCTTTTGAAAGTTCGGGACTCGATACGAACAGCGAGAAAATGAAAAGCATAATCCCGGTTTGTACAATTCCCATCCCTAACCCCATTAGCACATGCCGCTTCTTGTAATGCCCAATTTCGTGAGCCAACACGGCAACAATCTCATTAGTCGAGAGATCGTTTATTAAGGTATCGTACAGTACAATTCTTTTCTTTGGGCCAAGGCCAGTAAAATAAGCGTTCGATTTTGAAGAGCGCTTCGACCCGTCAATCACATAAATGTTATTGAGTTTAAACCCTGCTTTTTCGGAGAAACTACTGATTGCTTGTTTCAATTCGCCCTCTTCGAGCGGAGTTTGCTTGTTGAAAAGCGGAACAATGAGGCTCGAATAGAACATGCTAATAAACAACGAAATAAATGTGACTAACGCCCACGCATAAATCCAGAACATATTGCCGGCCTTCGACCAGAGGAAAATTACAAGGGCAAGCAACCCACCTCCAAACACGGCAGTTATAAGTAAGCTCTTAATCTTATCGATGATGTAAAGCTTTGGTGTAGTTTTATTGAAGCCAAACCGTTCCTCTATTACAAAGGTATCGTAAACCGAAAATGGTTCCATTAGTATGTCGAGAGCCAAGCCAATAATAGCAAAAAAGAGTAACGACGAAAGGATTAAATTTCCCGATATCGACAATGCCACACTATCGGCAATAGCAAAGCCTTCAAAAACAAGCATTAATAAAATCAACAGAAATGATATTGAAGATGTAATCGTTCCAAAGCGGGAGTTTACCTTTTTATATTCCTGCGATTTTTTATACTCTACCTCGTCGTAAACGCCTTTCAATTTATCGGGGATTATTTCGCTCCACCTTGACGAATTCAGATAATCGAGCAATCGTTCAAACAAATAATCGAGAAGAAGAATTGCTACAATAATGTAAAATAAAGTTTGTGCCATTCGGTAGTTATTAAGCTTCAAAAATACAAAAGTGTTATTGATCATTCATAAAAATGCAGCGTTGATTCTTTTTCATATCAAAAA
>CAZRXT010000361.1:0-2735 GCA_964604035.1 uncultured Prolixibacteraceae bacterium
ACGACAAACTATTCCAACGCGTTAAAGCCGTTTATGATCAGAAAGACAAGTTAAGTTTGAATCAAGAACAAGCCAAATTGCTCGACGAAACCTTCAAAAGCTTTATCCGCAGTGGTGCAAACCTTACACCGGAGCAAAAAGAGAGGGTCAAAAAAATAAATGAAGAACTCTCGTTGCTCACGCTCCAGTTTGGCGACAATGTGCTGGCCGAAACAAATAATTTCAAACTTGTAATTGACAACAAAGATGACCTTGCCGGATTACCAGAGTCGGTAGTATCGGCTGCGTCTGAAGAATCAAAAGAACCCGGCAAATGGGTGTTCACACTACAAAAACCAAGTTGGATACCATTTCTTCAATATTCTGAAAAAAGAGAATTGCGCGAGAAACTGTACAAAGCCATGTACAACCGTTGCAACAATAACAATGAGTTCGACAACAAAGAGATAATCAAGAAAATCCTTACGCTCCGCACCGAACGGTCGCAAATGCTTGGATTCCCGAACTACGCAGCTTTCACCCTCGACGACAAAATGGCTAAAACCCCCGAGAAAGCTTTTGAACTCTTATTCAAACTTTGGGAACCTGCCGTAAAAAATGCAAAGGAAGAAGCTGCCGATATGCAGGCTATGATTGACAAAGAAGGTGGAAAATTCAAACTTCAAAGTTGGGATTGGTGGTATTATGCCGAAAAAATACGGAAACAAAAATACGACCTCGACGAAGCTGAACTGCGCCCTTATTTCGAACTAAACAATGTTCGAGATGGTGCTTTCCTGCTTGCCAACAAACTATATGGAATCAAATTCGAAGAGCTTAAGAATGTACCACTTCCCCACCCCGACGCACGGGCTTTCGAAGTAAAAGAAGCCGACGGCTCACACATTGGAGTTTTGTTTGTTGACTACTATCCGCGCGAAAGCAAACGTGGCGGAGCCTGGATGGACAGTTTCAGGAACCAATACCGTACCATCGACGGCAAAAATGTTTCGCCTATAATTACCAACGTTGGCAACCTGTCGAAACCAACCGGCGACCTTCCAGCCCTGCTAAGTTTTGAAGAAGTAACCACACTTTTCCACGAATTTGGGCATGGACTTCACGGATTGCTTTCGAATTGCACTTACGAAAGCCTGGCCGGGACATCTGTGCCACGCGATTTTGTTGAACTGCCATCGCAGGTAATGGAGAACTGGTGCAGTCAGCCCGAAATGCTGAAACTATTTGCAAAGCATTACAAAACAGGCGAAGTAATTCCGCAATCGCTGATCGATAAAATTGTAGCTGCCAAGAAGTTCAACCAAGGCTTTGAAACGGTTGAATACCTTGCTGCTTCAATCCTCGATATGGATTATCATGTTTTGGCAAGTACCGAAGGACTCGACATTGATAAATTCGAGTCGGAAAGCATGAAAAAAATTGGCTTGCCCGAAGAGATTATTCCCCGATATAAATCGACCTATTTCAACCATATATGGGGCGGAGGTTATGCTGCCGGCTACTACAGCTACATCTGGGCCGAAGTACTTGATGCCGATGCATTTAATGCATTTATCGAATCGGGCGACATTTTCAATAAAACAATCGCAACTTCGTTCCGCGTAAACGTTATATCGAGAGGTGGAACAGACGATGCAATGAAAATGTACCTGAAATTCAGAGGTAAAGAACCAGCAATCGAACCACTGCTTAAGAAAAGAGGGTTGGTTGAAGATTAATCCCTTGTCGGGAACAACAGAATAAACACAATAAAGGGAGGTGAAAATGAATTCGCCTCCCTTTTTTATGCTAGAAGAATCTATTTTTCAGAGATCAATGCGAGATTAGTCTTTTCCGGTCTTGGTAGTAATTAGTATCACGCCACCACCACCAGAAGCACCATATATTGCAGCTTCCGAATCTTTCAGGAAACTAATGCTTTTCACATCGCAGGGAAGAATATTAGCAATTTGCGAAGTAGTAATTCCATCGACCACATATAGAGGATTTGATTGATTAATCGAATTTATCCCTCTCATAGTGACATCTTGTTCCGAACCGGGAAGAAAATTTGAAGAACCAACATTAACTCCGGCACATTTTGCTCTAATCAAGTCGTAAATGTTATTGTATGAACAAAAGTCAACTTGCGAACTAGTAAGGTTAGCATACGCAGTTGTTGCATTTTCCTTCGAAATGTAACCGTAACCAACAGCCATATCTGCATTTTCGGGCTTAGCAATAAACCTCATGTTTGCAGTTACTGTATTGTCGGTTGGTTTTACCTTGACCTTAAGTTTATAAAATGTTTTACCACTAAACTCCAGAACATCTTTCTGTTCACAAACAATTTGAAAATTGCCTAATGTGTCGGTTAAAACAGTCGACCCGGTTTTTTTTGCCTTTACAACAATATTGCCGAGACGCATATTTTTAAAAACAGAAACTGTTCCGTTAACAACTCGTTGTTGTGCCGATAGCGAAATAGATAAAACGATTGCTAACAGCAAGCATACAATTGACTTCATATACGTAATTATTAGATAATTAACAGTTGCATGGAACTCACATTGGATTTTGACTTGCACTTAGTTTGATTTTTTTCTGCAAATAAGTTCGTTTTCGTCAAACATTCGGAGTGCATCGAATATCTATTTACATTGAGTCGCCACAAACAAATATATAACAAAACACAATGCTTCTAAGTTATAAACCATAAATAATGTCGTGTTTCACTTAATGTAGAAAGCCATAGT
>CAZRXT010000362.1:0-1504 GCA_964604035.1 uncultured Prolixibacteraceae bacterium
GCATAA
This sequence comes from uncultured Prolixibacteraceae bacterium, assembly GCA_964604035.1. Lineage (GTDB taxonomy): Bacteria > Bacteroidota > Bacteroidia > Bacteroidales > Prolixibacteraceae > CAYMTR01. Next base: position 7 of record CAZRXT010000362.1, read on the forward strand.
TTCACCGATTCTACTTTTGGATGATTTTCAAGCCATTTAGCTAACTCCAACGCATTATCAGCTGTACGCTGAACACGTAAAGATAAAGTTTCTAAACCCTGAATCAACTGCCACGAGTTGAACGGGCTGATGGCTGGCCCCCAGTCGCGAAGGCCTTCAACGCGCAAACGAATGGCAAAAGCGATATTTCCAAATGGTCCATTTGAACCAAAAACATCCCAGAACACCAAACCGTGATATCCTTCCGAAGGTTCGGTAAATTGAGGAAACTTGCCGTTGCCCCAGTTGAAATTTCCACCATCGATTACAATGCCGCCCAAACTGGTTCCATGGCCACCAATCCATTTGGTTGCCGACTCAACAACCACGTTGGCACCATGCTCTAACGGGCGGAATAAGTAACCGGCAGCTCCAAAGGTGTTGTCAACAATCAACGGAATATCGTACTTTTTTGCAACAGCCGATACTTTTTCCCAATCGGGGATATTGAAATTAGGGTTGCCCAAGTTTTCAACATAAATGGCTTTAGTGTTGCTATCTATTAGTTTTTCAATCTCTTCAGCTGTATCATCTTTGGCGAATCGGGCTTCGACACCCAGACGTTTAAACGAAACTTTGAATTGGTTGTAGGTTCCGCCATACAGGAACGGCGAAGTCACAAAGTTATCGCCTACTTGCAAAATGTTGTTAAGCGCCAAAAACTGAGCCGAGTGCCCCGATGCTGTAGCAACAGCGGCAACACCACCTTCGAGCGCTGCCAAGCGTAGTTCAAACACATCGGTAGTGGGGTTCATAAGGCGGGTATAAATATTTCCAAACTCTTTCAATCCAAAGAGATTTGCTCCGTGTTCAGCATTTTTGAACACATACGAAGTTGTTTGATATAACGGTACTGCACGAGAAAACGTTGTTTGATCTACAGTTTGTCCAGCATGAAGCTGTAATGTTTCGTAACGGTAATTTTTCGACATGATATTTTATTTTTTTTGATTTGACAATGAATTATTTATAATTGAAACAACTGACAACTATCAGCATTCAAGAATCAACAATAAACAAAAAAGTTAATTGAAAAGTTTTGGAAGCGCATGTACACAAATACAAAAAAACTATCTGCTCATGCGCATAAACATTCGCATCATCATCTCCATCATAGAAATGATCATTATTGAAGTAATATTTTCGATGCGAATTTTCATTGTCTTGTTTTTATCCTACTAAAAAGATAGGACAAACATAAATACTTTCTTCCAAAGATAAAATAGAGTTAATGAAAATAATTGCGGGTTAACAATTTCTTAAGTTTGAAAAACACTTACTGTTTGTCGGTAACCAAAAAAGCTTTTTTCAGAACTTGCGTTACACCTTTATTATGAATAAGTTCGCAATAAAGAACGTAAATCCCCATTGGCAACACTTCTCCATTTTGTTTCCTCATGTCGAAAACAATTTTATCGGATGCTCCGAATAAATCGTTATTAATCAATCGACATACTTC
>CAZRXT010000362.1:1604-2720 GCA_964604035.1 uncultured Prolixibacteraceae bacterium
ATTGTTAGTTTCGCCATCGACAGAAAGCCGCTCCAGCGAAACACCTTCAACATCGGCAAGCCAAGAACTGTGCATCTCTTCATTATAAGAGAATTCGTCGATAACCGTAAGAGAATCGTCAAGAAGAACAACTCGCCCTTTGTCGTTATTCAGCGGAGGAAACTTTTCCATTTGTACAATGTTATCGGGATCAGGAACAGTGTAGAATGACAAAACACCATCGACATTTACAGTGAATGCAAGAATGGACTTTGGCGGAAAAGGAAGATTTTTTGAAGAAATTTCGCAAACGGATCGCAATCCTAACGAATCGTTCCGTGTACCAAGTTTTAATCCTAATAAATCAATTGTGACATTGGTGTTGTTATACAACTCAACAAAATCGGCACTGCCTGTAAATGGATTGAACAATACTTCATTGATCAGAACATCTTCTTTTCCAAGCGTAAAGCGAGAAAAATCGCCGTGATAATCCACTCCAACATTACCGCACTCGTCAGAAAGTTTATCTATTTTAAGTTGATATTGCACATTGGTTTCAATCCCTTCGCTGAAATAAACATCAACTTTCGAACCAGATTGAAGAAAAACAACAGAATCGACAGTTAAGCCATTCGCTACAATTGTCGAATTTTCAATAAAATACAAAGAGTCGATAGCTTCGTCGAAAAGAAGTTCAACCCCGTTTGTTGCAATGATTTTTACCGATAGCAGTTCAGGCGTATCAATATCAAGATTGGCTGAATTGATAGAATTTTTTTGTCCCGGAGTTCCACCTTTCGGATCGACAGAAGCCTTCCAATTGAATTGATCTCCGCAATTTCTGTCGGGATCAATTATCTCCAAGCTCCAGCCACCATCATCCTTTTCAGAATTGGCATACCAATCATCAGAATAGGCCAATTCATCAACCAAGATATTTTCAGAAGAGATTAACCCCAAATAGCTGCCACTATTCAGTAACGAAGGAAACGACTTAACTGCAAGGACTTTCCCATATTCAGAAAAAGCTGCAGAATCAACGGCATCACAAAGGATGAGGCTTTCGTTGGGCGAAATCAAATACTCATCCAACACGAATTCCGAAGTTTTGGCCACAAGTTTCCAGCCTTGCAA
>CAZRXT010000363.1:0-2719 GCA_964604035.1 uncultured Prolixibacteraceae bacterium
GAACTGGCCGAAACGGTTCCCCCCATTTGTTCAACCAGCTTCTTAACCAGCGATAAACCTAACCCCGAAGAACCTTCGCCACCAGTTGGGCGGGCACTTAGCTTTGCAAATTCGCCGAATACTTTCTTTAAATCTTCCTCTGTCATGCCAAGGCCTTCGTCTTTTATGCAGAAAATAACCTTGCCTTTTTCAATAATATGGTATAATTGAACAGTGGTGTTGGGTAGCGAATATTTTATTGCATTGCTAATAAGGTTTGAAAGTACGCTGTCGAGAGCCTCTTTGTCGAAATAAGTATTGGGCAGTTTCTCAGGTATTTTATTAACGATGGTGATGTTCTTATCGATGGCAAGGATTCGGTGTTTTTCTATGCTTTGGCAAATTGGGTCATAGGGGCTACCTTCGATTAGGTCATCGAAATTGATTCCTTTTTCGAGGCGTGTATTGTCGAGAATGCAACAAATCCTATCGAGCATGGTGGTCGAACTCTTTTTAATTGAAACAACAAGATCGTGCTGCTGTGCCGATAAGTCTGGTAGCTCTTCTTCAAGAAATTCAGCTATCATATTAATAGATGCTACGGGCGACCTCAAATCGTGTACCACGTTTCCGATGTAGTTGTGAATGCTGTCGAGCTTCGTTTTATCTTCCTTAAGTTGCTTCGCGATATTTCGTTTTTCGTTCACCAAACCTGCAATTAAGTGCCCCGCAATAATGCCAATCGAAGTTGTGATGACATAAAAAAGTGTAGTGGGCGTAAAATTGAATACCAAACGGCAGAAGAGCACCATCACCAGATTTAGCAATGCTACCATCAGTATTGTTGCTTTGATGTGACAAGAAATGCAGCTCTTATTCATTTTTCCAACCTCCTTTAACTTTTATCGATCGTTGACCGAACCCCGATTTTAAAGTACTCTTTTTTTTTTAGAGTATCTGTGTCAGGTATATGTTGTAGAAATGGAATTTTTTAAATATTCAGAAATGAAAAGTCGATTAAAGAATCCCAAAATGGGACAAAAACTAGCTTAGTTCGTGTACTGTTCCATTAACAACCACAGCATCTAGTCCCATGTTTTTGCCCGATAAGAGAGCATCTTCTTTAGTGTGAACAATGGGTTCCTCTTGCGAGTTGAACGAAGTGTTGATTAAGGCTTTGATATGAAAAGTGTTATCGAGGAGAGTGAGTAAATCAAACATAAACGGGTTTTCATCTTTCGAAAAAATGGTTTGAATTCGGGCAGTACCATTGGCGTGTATAACCCCTGGAATTTCATTTTGCTTCGATTCAGGTATTTTCAGGTCGAGCAACATGAATTTTGAAAGTGGGTTTATGCTCTTCGTTTGGGTAAAGTAGCAGGCATTCTTTTCGAGCATGATTGGAGCAACCGGCCTGTACCACTCTCTTTTTTTCAGTTCAACACTTACTTTGTGAGCCAGTGCTTTTGTTGGTAAGGATAGAATACTTCGATTGCCGAGTGCCCTTGGCCCAGCTTCTCCATATCCGTTGCAAATGCCAACAACTTTGCCTTCCGATAAAAGCCTTGCAACTTGGTTTAAATCTTCAGTGGTGTAATCAACGGCACATTCTTCAATTCCCCAGTTGTTCAGGTAAGGCTGATGGATTTCAATTTGATGCCCCTTCTTCCATTCGCCAAAGGCAGCAGCACCCAGCGAGAGACCCGAATCGTCGGGGCAGGGAGGGATATAAACATTTTCGAACAAGCCACTTTCAATAATGGCTGAGTTGGTTTGTATGTTTAGCGCGCATCCGCCAGTATAGTAAAGATTTTTGCAGTTGGTAAGGGTGTTCAGGTCGTCGAGTTTGAGTATTGTTTCGCGCATGAACAGCTCTTGTATTGTAGCGGCAACATCTTGCAAAAACGAGCTTTTTTGGTCGAACGATTTGAGGTCGATATTAAAATCGGCTTTGGCTTTTTCGAAAAACACCGAACGCTTTCCCCAGATATCTTCAAACCAATTGTTCTGACGAAGCCAGAAATCGATCTCTTCGTTATAATTTCCAAGTGCGGCATAGCCCATAAGTTTGCCGGGCACGCTGTTCTGATTTTCGAGAGAAGCACCAATAATGCCAAAAGTCAGGGCATTTGCGTTGAATAGCGAAGTGAATTGTTTTAGTTCCCAATGGTGTTCAACTGGTGTAATTTTCCCCATTCGGTAAGTCCACGCCGAGAAGTTTGAAAGGCTTGCACCTCCGTCGAAATGAACTAGAAGGCTGTTTTCTTTAAATTCGCCAAAGAAGGGAAGGCATGTAAATACGTGCGCAAGTTCGTGGCATAATACATAGCTGTCGAGTTCGTGATCGAACCACCAGAGTTTTCCTTTTTCGTGTTCTTTGCTAAGCCTTGCATTGAGCGGGGCTTCAAACCTAATTTGGCCGTTTGACGAAATCATTGCCCTACCTACAATGTTATCAACAAAAACAACATCGGCATTAATATCTACCAAATGTGCATCTTTAATAATCTGAGGCAAATGAACGTATAGTTTATTGTCTCTTTTGCTTCGGGTAATTCTTTCTAAATGAAGATATTTTGTGATTGTTCCATTTTTGGCAATAGCCAAACTATGGTCGTGTACATATTGAGGAAAACGAGTGTCTAATCGGTCTTGAATTCCGTAAATTCCTATAGTTGCCCTTGTCTCATCCATTCTACCACAAATTGGAACATAATCGAAAAAAGGATCAGAATTGCAA
>CAZRXT010000364.1:0-2709 GCA_964604035.1 uncultured Prolixibacteraceae bacterium
AAAGAGCCTTACAAGTTTTAATCCTTGCAAGGCTTTGATTTTCAAGTAGCGAGAGCCGGGCTTGAACCGGCGACCTCATGATTATGAATCATGCGCTCTAACCAGCTGAGCTACCTCGCCATGATTTTAAAGTAACTGATCAGCTTTTCGAGCCGCAAATATAGAGGTTTTTATTATTTCTCAAAAATTATAAACACTTTTTTAAAATCGACCTGCAGAATGTTTATTTGTAAATTAAAACTTAATTGATATATTGCAACCAAGTGAAAAATTAAAAATAGATGAGTAAAGAAAAAATTGAATTGGAATACGTAATTAACTGTTCGCCGAAGGTTTTATTCAACCGATTAAGCACAGCTTCAGGTCTTTGCGAATGGTTTGCTGACGATGTTTCTGTCAATGGGAAGAAATTTATATTCACATGGGATGGCACTGAGAGCTCTGCTCAGCTTGCAAGTCAAAAAGAAAATGTGTTTGTTCATTTCGATTGGATTGATGATGAAAACTATTTTGAATTTAAAATCACTCGTGATGAACTTACTGGCGACGTCTCGCTATTAGTTGTCGATTTTGCTGAGAAAGATGATGTTGACGAAACCCGCGACCTTTGGGATTCGCAAATATTGAAACTCAAACAAACTTTAGGCTCCTAATTGTTAAATGATTCTTATTAACACATCTGCTAATAATTCTTAATCTTCATTTTATCTTTAAACTATCATCTACTTTCTTTTCTTAGTTTTGTAGTGATTCTCAAAAAATTTAAATGAAGCGTCTATATTCATACGTTATTAAGAGTTTTATTGGGCCATTTATCCTTACTTTTTTCATCTGCGTTTTCATTCTGCTGATGATGTTCCTTTGGAAATATTTGGACGACATGGTCGGCAAAGGTCTGGAAACTAAGATCATTGTCGAGCTAATGTCCTATGCTGCTATGGATCTAATCCCCATGGCTCTTCCATTATCGATTTTGCTGGCTTCAATTATGACATTTGGAACCCTTGGCGAACGCTTTGAACTGATTGCGATGAAGGCCAGTGGCGTTTCGCTTCTGAAAATAATGAAACCGCTAATATTGTTTAATATCGCCATTACTATTTTTGCATTTTTCATTTCGAACAATGTTGTTCCGGTTACAAACTCGAAATTTGCTGCACTACTCTGGAGCGTAAAAGAACAACGCCCCGAAATGATTATTAAAGAAGGGATTTTTTCGAACGAAATAGATGGCTACAGCATTAAGGTAAACCGACGCGACCAAAAAACCGACGCGTTGCTTGGCGTTATGATTTATGACCATACGGCTGGGAAAGGAAATGTGAATGTTACACTTGCCGATTCGGGATACCTTAACATGTCGGACGATAAAAAATTTATGATCCTTACTTTATTTAATGGAACAAGTTACTCCGACATTAAGCAAGGCGAAAAACAATCGAAAGAGACATATCCTTTTCAGCGTGAGAAATTTAAACGCGAAGAACTAGTTATAAATGTGCAAAACTTTGAGTTGCGCCGTGCCGACGAAAAATACTTTCAAGACGGATACAAAATGCTTAACACCAAACAACTCGATGTTGCCGTCGATTCGCTTAACAACCTTTACAACGACCGCATTAAGTTAGTTTCAACAGGAATTTCTTACAACCAATCTCTTAATGAGCAGGTCATTAACACCTTTAGTATCGATTCACTGAAAACAAACCGATTCAACAAAGACTCTGTTGTAAATTGTAATTTCGATTCTCTTTTTTCAACTCTCAACAAAGATATAAAGTCTTCTGTTTTGGTTACAGCACAACGGAATGCACAGGCAAACCAACGAAATATTTTACAATTTCAAGACGATTTAAAAAACCGCATGATATGGATGAACAAACACGCCTTGGAATGGCATCGTAAATTCACCCTTTCAATTGCCTGTCTTGTATTCTTTTTTATTGGAGCCCCTCTTGGTGCCATTATACGAAAAGGAGGTTTCGGAATGCCCGTGGTGATCTCAATTGTAATGTTCATTTCTTATTATCTTGTTTCAATGATTGGTGAAAAAGTTGCCCGCGAAGGCGTTTTGGTAATTGGCCATGCCATGTGGTTTTCGTCAGTAATATTCATGACGGTAGGAGTTTTCTTAACCCGACAGGCCGTTACCGATTCTGTTCTGATGAATTCCGAAACCTATGGCAAGCTCTTCAAACAGCTCAATTTTCTGAAACTATTTAATTCAGAGAAAATAGAACCTGAACCCGATGAAGATACTGTTCCTAACGAATAAAGTTCCGTATCCGCCCAAAGACGGAGGTTCAATTGCAACGTTTTCACTTATCAAAGCGTTCTCAAATGCAGGGCATGCAGTTACCGTTATGGCTATGAATACCCGAAAGCATCACATTACTCCTTTCGATATTCCAAAGCAAATCTCGTCGCAGATAATTTTTCATCTTATCGAAGTCCCGGCTCGTGTGACGTTAAAAGGAACCATAAAGAATTTTCTTTTTTCGAAATTGCCATACAATGCCGAACGTTTTATCGATGATAATTACCGGCATAAGCTCGAACTTCAGCTTTCGACCCATCAGTACGACATTATCCAGATGGAAGGGCTTTACCTTCTGCCATATTTCGATTTAATAAGAAAATATAGCTCGGCTAAAATTGTTTACCGAAGCCATAACATTGAGCACGAAATATGGGAAAGAACTGCCAGTC
>CAZRXT010000365.1:0-2699 GCA_964604035.1 uncultured Prolixibacteraceae bacterium
GGTTACAAAAACGATATCGTAGTTGTGTATCTCCATTTTGATATCGATAAAAGATGGTTCGCGATTGCTAATGCCGTGCTTAAACGCATTTTCGATAAACGGGATGAAGAGCAGCGGCGGAACACAAAAATCGGTGTACTGTTCGGGAAAAGATACTCTGAGTTCAACGCGCGAGCTTAATCGTAGTTTCATTAGCGCAATGTAGTTATTCATAAACTCTATTTCGCGACTGATCTGAGTTTCGCCATGTTCAGAATCGTAAAGCAGGTAGCGCATCAGTTTCGAAAGGCGGAGAATTGCCTCTTGCGCAGCAGGCGTATCTATGGTTGTAAGCGAGTAAATGTTATTCAGCGTATTGAAGAAGAAGTGCGGACTAATTTGGTTTTTCAGGAACGCCAGTTCGGAGTGCAGTTTCTCTTTCTCGAGCTCTTTACGCTGCCGTTCGTTTTCGCGATGACGCTCCATGAAGCCCAATCCAAGGGCAAACCCAACAATCATAGCCGAAGTAAATGCATAGTTGATCAACCTAAACAATCCCATTGGCAGGCGTTTGAAGTCGCTTTCATTGTTCATTTTTTTCATAATCTCTTCAAAGTGCCGGTCTCGTTCGGGGTCTGATAGTAAATGATCTGTTAAAAAGATCATTAAAAGATATAGCACAACAATGAAGAGTGTCACACGAATAAAAAAACTCCACTTTTTGTTTTGAAAATAGAACTTTGGCAAAAAATATAAGTAAGTGATGTAAAATATTGAACCGTAAGCAATGGCGATAGCATAAAAATGCCAAAGTTGCCGTAAATCCCAAAAACCAAAAGTCCTAGAAATGTAAATAGGAATAATGAAAATGATGACCCAAAGTACAACGTGTAGGGCTATTTTCAGTCGGTTATCGGTCAGGAATGAATTGTTCATTTTTTAAGTGTTTTCAATTTCGTTGTTTTTAGCAAATAAACGGTTCGGCCTTGGGCGATGGGATACTTTGGATTAGGCGGAAAAGTTGTTCGGTATCAGCAACATCAGTTAGACGCATTTTACCATCTTCTGCAGCTAATTTCAACTGTCCGATTTTTTCGGACAGTTCACTTCCTTCTTTTTGCAGCTTAGTTTTAAGGTCGTTCCAGTATTTGCGAGGACGCTCTGATCCAGTCAATGCCTCAATTACGTCTATTATTGAAAAATAACATTTTTCATCTTCGTCTTTCCAAATTGAACGAATCTGCTTCTGCTCAAATAATTTTATCGCCGTTTCTTTAGTCATATTCTATGTTTTTAAAGGTGACAATTCATTTTGTAGTTCTTCTTCATTTTGAAGTTGAGCCGTAGTTATTGCAATTTATTAAAAGATCACCTTTCATTTTTTAAATCATTTAAATTGATTCCAGAAACTTTTCAAAACAGATCTATTGGGTTCATTTTCAGGAACAAATCCAAAGGAATGCCACCTGTTCCAACCATCAATACTTTTGCTGAATTGTATTTTTGGGCAAACAAATCCATTCCTCTATTGATGGCTTTTGAACCACTTCTCACCTCTATTGCAACAATCTTTCCCCTATGTTCAAGCACAAAATCAACTTCGTTGTTTCCTTCGCGCCAATAGTATAGCTGAAAACGTTCCGTAACCGAATAATTGATCAAGTGCGCACCAACAGCCGATTCGACCAACCGTCCCCATTGTTTGGGGTTGATCCGGATTTCATCAAACCGCTCGTGACTTTGAGCAGACAAAAGCGCATTGTTGAAAACCTGAAACTTTGGACTCGAAGAACGCTGACGGATCACATTTCCGGCATATTTCTCAATTCCAGCAAGCAAACCACTGTCGGACAACAGGCCTAGGTAATGCGACAAAGTAGTTGTATTACCAGCATCTTGCAACTCTCCAACCAGTTTTGAATACGACAAGATTTGCCCCGAATAAAGCGACCCGACCTCGAAAAGGCGTTTTAACAAAGCCGGCTTGTCAACCCGTGTCAACATCAAAATGTCTTTCGAAATGCTAGTTTCGATGAGCGAATCGTTGATGTAATTTCCCCAACGGATTTCGTCTTCAATTAAAGGCGCTGATCCCGGATAACCTCCAAAATAGATATATTGGCTCAGGTTCCAGCCAAAAGCCTCGCTCATTTCAGCATACGACCAATGCGGCATGTGTATAACTTCGAAGCGCCCGGCAAGCGATTCTGTCAGTCCCTTTTGGATAAGCAAGCGCGATGAGCCCAAAATGATCACTTTAATATTCACCCCATCACGGGTATCTTTATCCCACTGCTGCTTAACAATTTCACTCCAATTGTCGATTTTCTGAATTTCGTCGATGACCAATAGATATTCCTGAACACCAGTTGAACTCATAATTAATCGAGCAGCTTCCCACAGCTGAACGATCCAGATTGAATTAGTACTCGGAGCCCCGTCGGCCGACTCGAAAGTATAAGGCATGGAAACCTTTTCGAGCATTTGCGAAACGAGGGTTGTTTTGCCTACTTGACGTGGCCCAACAATTACCTGAATAAACTTTCGCGATTCGTTTATTCTTTTTTCAACTACCTGTATTTGAGATCTTACAAACATGCTACAAAAATTTACTCAATATTGAAAGTAAATTTACTCAATGTTTTTAAAAGTTTACTCAGTCAATTGAGTAATTTTACTCAACGCACTGAGTAGATTAACTAAACCGCTGATACTAGCTT
>CAZRXT010000366.1:0-2694 GCA_964604035.1 uncultured Prolixibacteraceae bacterium
GGGAAGGCTGGATAATTTATTCCGCCTTCCTTCTATCTAAGAAAAAATCACCGTAATCTGGTCAGGTTTTACGTTCATAATTCAAAAGAAAATTGAGAAACGACAAAAAACCAACTCTTACAACACGCTCAATTGATCAATTGATCAAAATAGCAATATTCATTGATCAAATTCCGAAGTTTGTCAAATTATCTTCCATGTTCATCAAAAAACACTAAATCAAAATTTTCAACTGCATCTGAATATCAAAAAAAATGTATATTCAAGCCACTTAATTTCAGTCATGGCAAGGTGCATTTTCTTATTCTCATTTCTTATTCTAAGTCTGCTCAACGTTGTAGCAAATGATCAACTTCATTTTCGAAGAATCACAGCAAACGAGGGGCTCTCAAACAGTTGGGTGCGTTGTGTATTGCAGGACAGCACCGGCTATATGTGGTTTGGCACTGCTGATGGACTTAACCGTTTCGATGGAAAAAACATTAAAGTTTTCAGGCCTCTGGGCGACAATCAAGTATCTATTGGAAATTTTGTAATCAACGATATTATCGAAAACTATGCCCATAGTTTCTGGTTGTGCACTGAACGCGGATTATTCAGTTTTTCGACAAAAGATGAAACCATTGTTCGCGACTCCATACTTCCTTCGCACCCATTTATGTCGGCAATAAGAGATAAGGATCAAAACATTTGGTTTGGCTCGAACAGAGGTGTTTTTAAAATTTCGCCCGATCGAAAAATAAAGAAGATTTACGCAAATGACCCAGCGGATAAGAACACAATATCAGACAATTACATAAACACCTTAACTGTCGATTCGAAAGGGAATTTGTGGGTGGGCACAAAAAAAGGGCTTAACAGATACGACAAACAAAACGATACATTTACCCGCTTTTTGCACGAAAACAACAAAAATGGTGAGATTTCGGGCGATGATATTACATCAATTTTTGAAGACGATAAGCATCGAATTTGGGTTGGAACTTCTCTCGACGGGCTTAATTTATATACACCGGGTACAAACAAAGGTGAATTTCAGAAAATTTTATCGGGATCTATAACTACAATTTATCAAGACAAGAAAGGAAACCTTTGGGTTGGAATGGCTTCGGGCGAAGGAATTTCAATTATTAATTTAAAAGATTTCGACAACGGCAAACTCTCTGTCGAGATAATAAAAAATGATCCACTCGACAACTATTCTCTGGGCGACAATTCTATCTATAAGATATTTGCCGACAACCACAACGACTTATGGCTTTTAACTTTCGGTGAAGGATTAAACTTTTATAGCGACAGGAATAAAAAATTTCACAACGTAAGCGAAAAATACGGTACAGATCAATCTGTACACAACAATTTGGTTAACGCGTTTTATGAAGAAGAGAAATATTTGTGGATTGGAACTGAAGGTGGACTAGACCGATTCGAAAAAAAAACTGGCAAATTCAAACACTACCAATACAGCCCCAAAAACGAAAGAAGTCTGGCTTCGAATGCAGTATACGCACTGAAGAAAGACTCAAAAGGAAATTTATGGGTTGGAACATGGGCAGGTGGGCTTCATCTTTACAACTATCAAACCGACGATTTTACACGTTTTGTTCCCGATGGAAAACTAGGTTCAATTAGTAGTGCAAGCATATTTAGTATTTGTGAAGACTCTTTTGGAAACTTGTGGATTGGCACAAATGCCGGTGGACTAAACAAATATGATTACAAAACAGGCAAATTCAAGACGTACTCAACTGATAAAAACAATAAAGGAAGCATTGCCGGGCGTAGTATGAGCCAGGTTTACCAAACGACTAAAGGCGATCTCTATATTGCCCTTTTCGGAGCTTTAGACAAATACGATTATAAAACTGAGCAGTTTACGCACATTACACCTAAAGGGCAAGCATCTGACAGCAAAAACATTAAAGGAATAATAATTGGCATTTTTGACGATAGTCGTGGCAATTTTTGGATTGCAAGCACTTCGGGACTTTGGTTATTTGACCCCGAAACAAGTAATTATAAGTGTTATTCGACCATTGATGGATTGCCCGACAATTCGATACAAGGAATTCTTGAAGACGACCATGGCAATTTATGGATTAGCACAAACAATGGAATTGCTGAATTTATTAATGGAACTTCAATCCCCAAAACCCCTGTATTCCGAAACTTTACTGTAGACGATGGGCTACCCGCAAATGACTTTAAAAAGAACGCAGCATACAAAAACAAAGACGGCGTAATGTTCTTTGGCACATCTCAGGGGTATACATTCTTCCACCCCGACAGTATAAAAACCAACACAATAATCCCAAATATTGTATTTACAGAGTTTCAGCTACTTGAAACAAGTCCAAACGAGAACTCTAAGTTTCAATCAGTCAACGAAAACATAAACATGACTGAGCAAATCGATTTGCATTATCCCAACACCGATTTCAGCATCAGTTTTGCAGCCCTCAACTTTCTCGATTCGAAAAAAAATCAGTACAAATATAAACTTGACGGCTATGATACTGAATGGATTGACGCAGGCACAACAACATCAGCAACATACACAAATATTCGAGAAGGCAAGTACACCTTTCAGGTAATTGCCTCGAACAACGATGGAATTTGGAATGAAACACCAAAGAAAGTAATCATCAAAATTTATCCTCCCTGGTGGAGATCTTCAACGTTCCAAATTCTAAG
>CAZRXT010000367.1:0-2653 GCA_964604035.1 uncultured Prolixibacteraceae bacterium
TCCAGAAAAGGGTTTTAGCTGCCTCAAGAATGTTACTCTGTTTTTTATTTAATGTTATTGCGTTCATAAAATCATTTTGTACGAATTGAAAACAAATGTACGAAAAAGATTAAATAATACGAAAAAAGTAAATTAATTCTTTAAGTGTATATAAAAAAACGGCTATACGTAAATAATTGTATAGCCGTTTTCAAAATTGAGTTATTGTATGTTATTTTGAATCAAGATTATCTGTGATTGGTTCAACCGTTTCAGAGCTATCTTTCTCTAGTTGTTTCCCTTTAAGGTAATCGGGCAATTCCATTCCGGCCATTTTGAAAAGTTCTTCATAAGGAGGAATTGATCCCAGCATTCCTGACAGGAACTTGGCTGAGGTAGGTGAATTTCCATCTTTACCGCTCGACATGTTATCCCAAACAGTGATCTTGTCGATTTTAAGATTCTTAACCGCTTCGACCTGAATTTTAGTTAATTCAGGAAGTTTGTCAGCAATCATCAATTTTACAGCACTATTAGGATCATTGCCGGCAGCTGAAACAATTTTACGGAAACCTTCAGCTTGTTTGGTGAGTATCTCATACATACCTTTTGCTTCAGCCTCCATTTTCATGAATATAGCGTCGGCATCTCCTTTTGCATGGCGGCGGGTTTGTTCAGCAATGGCTTCGGCAGCGATTTCAATTTTTTCTTTATCAACCAGAGCAGGCACAACGATATCGGCAGTTTGCGATGCTCTATCTCTATCGGCTCTAACAATTTCGGCATTCTTTTCGGCAGCATAAGCTTCTTCGAGAGCTTTTGCCTGGGTAACTTTTTCGGCTGCAACAGCTTTACGTTCGGCTTCGGCCTCCATTTCGCGTCGTGTTGCATTTGAGTTTGCCATTGTAATTTTAGCGGTATTTTCACCTTCAACAGCAGTGGCATTTGCAGCAGCAACAAGTACGCGTTGATCTTGCATTGCATTAGCTTCGCCAACAGATCCGTCGCGATTCTTCTCTGCAACAGTCTTTTTTGCATCGTTTATTGCCTTTGCAGCAGCTTCTTTCCCAAGTGCTTGGATATAACCCGATTCGTCGTTAATATCGGTAACGTTTACGTTGATGAGTTTCAATCCAATTTTTTTCAATTCGGCTTCAACATTAGACGAAACAGCTGCCAAAAATTTATCCCGGTTGCTGTTGATCTCCTCAATATCCATTGTGGCTACCACCAAACGTAATTGACCGAAAATTATATCTTTTGCAAGGTTATTAATATCAACACGGGTGAGCCCAAGAAGTCTTTCGGCTGCATTTATCATGATTCCCGGTTCAGTTGAAATTCCTACTGTAAAACGTGAAGGCACATCAACACGGATATTTTGCTTACTCAGTGCGCTTGTTAGGTTAATTTCGATAGAGATAGGAGTAAGATCCATAAATGCATAATCCTGAATTACAGGCCATATAAAAGCAGCACCGCCATGAATACATTTTGCCGAGCGCGATTCCTGATCGCCACCTTTTCCTACTTTCCCATAAACGACTAAAATGCGATCTGATGGGCAACGTTTGTATCGTTTGAAAAATGAAACGATGAGCACGAAAACGAAGACTGCCGCAGCAATCACAATAAATACATAGTATTGTTCCATTGTTTGTTGAGTGTTTAATTATTTTGAATTGATTTAACAAGAAGAATTTCGTTATTGATTATATCTATTATTTCTACCAACGATCCGTTTGTAATCTCATTTTCGTTGTCGGTCATGGCATCCAAGGTTTGAAAGCCTTGAAAGTTGATCTGAACTTTTCCAGTGCCTTCACGTTTCGCTGGAATTGTAAGATAAACCGAACCTGTTTTCCCTATTGATTTCTTCAAATTTAAAGCCCCATTTTCATTGAGTTTCCCCATGAAATACATTAACGAAGCCATGATGGTCATCATAATTAATCCGGCAATGGTAGCAAGTGTTACTGTCCAGAAAGGGTGAATACCACTTCCCAAAGAGACTACCCCCACCCATCCGAAGATTGTGAAAAAGGCAATTAGGTTTTTGATCGAAAGAAACTGAAAATCGATGCCTGTATCACTATCAACCGAGACGTCTGCGTCGCCATGAGAATCTGCACCATCGCCACCAACTAATGTTAGAATAGTTTGAATAACAAAGAGAACAGTAAAGGGCAACGCAATGAGCCAATATATTTTAGCCAAAATTGACATGCCCTGCCACCAAAGTGTAAAATCTGCTGTCATAGTTTTGATTATTTTGTTGACTTTAAAAGTAGAAATAAGTTATCAAAAAATGCACATTTTGATCAGTATTTTCTATGTGAGATTTCAATATGTTATATATCAGGTGCTTTATGCGATTGTTGACATGGAAAAATATGCATTATTAGTTAACTACAAATGCCTTTTTTTCTTTTTTGCAGATCATCATCACCGCAAACTTTCCGGTTTGTGCAGCGGGTGGTAGTCCTCCGCCCGGAGATAACCATTGCCCGGCCATGTAAAAATTTTGAAGCTTTGGCAAGGTCATTTTCAGCGACTTCATCATGTTTTCCTTGGTTGGCATAAACCCTTCGTAAGCGCCATCTTTTACACCGGTGTACCGAACATCGGTTTTTGGAGTGGCAATGTCGATTACTTCAATATATTCCGATATGCC
>CAZRXT010000368.1:0-2646 GCA_964604035.1 uncultured Prolixibacteraceae bacterium
TTTCGTGAATGAGCATTACTTCGATATTTTTTCGCTGTGTTATTCTTACTTCTTTCGTCTCGTAGCCAGTTAGCCTAAAAACTAATGTGCAGGGCAACGAATCAACTTCAATTTTAAACTCTCCGTTGTAGTTTGTTTTAGTAAGCAGAGGGCTACTACTAGCTGCAATGCTTACATTTTCGATCGGTAGCTTTTTTTTGTCAAAAACTTTACCGTTGATCACTTCTTTTGCTTGAGCCGTAATGGTTGTTGCAAATAAGATAGTTAAAGCAATTATGAATACTGAAATCCTCATGGTTTTATAGTTTTAATTTCCTTTTGTAATAGAGATGAGTAAATTTTTTAATTTCCATAAATTTTTTTGATAAATATTTGTGCTATTTTTATGCGAGAGAAAATAAAAACAGAATAATGCCATCGACAGGTAAACAACTCGAATTTGATCGTCAGCTCGATTTATTGCAAATCAAGCAGTTTAGGCGTACGGGCGATATGGAAGTCCTTGGCGACCTCTATCAAAAATACATGCACCTTGTTTATGGTGTTTGTTTGAAATATCTTAAAAATCGTAGCGATGCTCAGGATGCTGTTATCAGCATTTTCGAGAAACTTACCATCGATGCTATTCGTCAGGAAATTGGGCATTTTAAAAACTGGTTGTTCGTGGTTACCAAAAATTACTGTTTGATGGAGATACGCAAACGCAGTGCCGACGAAGCCAAGTTCAGCAATTGGCAAGAAGATGAGAAACAAATTATGGAATTGTGCATCGAAATGCATCCTTTAGATGAAAGCGCGAAACTTTCGGATGCTCTTCAAGATTGCATAACCCGGTTGAAAGACGAGCAGAAAGATTGCATCAACCTCTTTTATTTCAAGAAAAAGTGCTACCGCGAAGTGGCGAAAATGTTGCATATTGAAGAAAAAGCGGTTAAAAGCAGTATCCAGAATGCGAAGCGTAACCTGAAAATTTGTTTGGAAAGAAAGCATGAGTGAAAAGGTCAAACATAACGAGCAACTTGAGGGGATTTTCAAATACCTCAACGATTCAATGTCGAATACTGAACGGTACGATTTTGAGCGCGATCTTGAGCGCGACCCGTTTACCTACGAGGCTTTTGACGGATTGTCGCAACTAAAGCGTTCTGAAATTGAAAGTGACTTGTTAGCGTTGGATGTTATTTCGGGCAAAAAGAAAAAAACAAATAAAGTATTGAAATGGATTTCGGTTGCTGCCGTATTCATTGCTCTTATTTCAGGTTCGTTCTACCTTTACGAAAATTTCGATAGCTTCAGCTTCCAAACTGCAAAAAACATCGATAAAAATATTCCTGAGAAAATTAACGAACCGCTTGCTTTTAAAAAGGAGGTTCCTATGATAGTTCCTGTTGACACAACACGGATAATGCTTGCAGGTGTCGATTCAAATAGCGCTACACAGCAACCGGTTCCTTCAAAATATGGCAATACAGTTGCAAGTAATACATTGACTTCGGGCGATAAACCTGGCGTGAAAGATTCGGCTAAGAAGAGGGCTATTTTTAAAACCCCTGCCGATGTTGTTCCGATGATGGCCGCAAAAAAAACTGAAGAAAGTGTTGCTGAAATTGTGTCGGTTGCTGCCGATGACAAAACCCAAGCGGCACCGGCTGCCGAGGCTGATAAACTTTTGAACGAAGAAATTGCCATGAAAGAGGAAGCTGTAAAACGCCCTGGTGCGAATGCCGATCCTGAGCCACTAGGCGGTAGTGCATTGTACAAAACTTACCTCGACAAAAACGTAAAATACCCTGTATCGGTAGAGAAACCTCAACGCGAAACTGTTCGTGTTCGGTTCAAAATATCTAAAACCGGTGTACCTACAAATATTCAGGTAGAAAAAAGCCCGGGCGAAGCGTTTACGAACGAAGCCATTAGGTTAATTCAGAATGGCCCACGCTGGTCGCCCGAGATTAAAGATGGTATTCCTGTTGAAGGCGAGGCAAGTGTCAAGATTACGTTTAAACCTTAACTTTTACTTTGAACAAGAACCTTCAAACCGCTTGCTCACCTCGGTCCAGTTCACCACGTTCCAAAATGCTTTGATATAGTCGGCACGCTTATTCTGATATTTCAGGTAATAGGCATGTTCCCACACGTCGATTGTAAGCAGTGGCGTTCCCTTTATCTGAGCCACATCCATTAATGGATTATCCTGATTGGCTGTTGATGTAATTTCAAGTTTGCCCTCCGAAGTCAAGACTAGCCAAGTCCAGCCGCTACCAAAAACCGACGATGAGGCTTTTCCGAAAGCTTCTTTGAACGCCTCAATTGAACCGAAACGCGCGGTAATTGCGCTTTCAAGTTTTGCCGAAGGTGTTCCCGGCGTTGGCGAAAGGTTTGCCCAAAATAAGTTGTGATTATAGTAACCACCGCCCATATTTCGCACGGCAGCGGGTGCTTTGCTAATTTCGGCAAAAATGCCATCTATGGTCTGAGTTTCGTAACCTGTTCCGGCAATTGCTTTCATAAAGTTGTCGTAATAAGCACGGTGATGCCTGCTGTAATGGATCTCCATTGTTTGGGCATCGATGTTTGGTTCCAGTGCATTATAAGCATAAGGCAACTGCGGAAATTCAAACGTGGTTTTTACTTTGTCTTGAGCCA
>CAZRXT010000369.1:0-2636 GCA_964604035.1 uncultured Prolixibacteraceae bacterium
TAAATGAAGAAGAACCACATTGCCATATTTTCGTTGATTGTTGTTACCTCAATTATTCTCGGTTTCATTTTTTGTAAGGTATTGCAACATCCTAACAGCTACTTATTCAGCAAGTCGGGCGATGCCATTAAGGGTTATTACAACTTTTCGTACAGTTTGAAATACGGTTCAGGCACAAAACTCGATGGCGTAAATTACCCTTACGGCGAACACACACAATACGACAACACACAACCATCGCAACTTGGAATTTTCAGGGTTATCAACAATATTATTCCCGTTTCAACATTGGGAGTCGGGATTCTAAACCTGTCGATGATTCTCTCCATTTTGTTAGCAATCCCGTTCATATTCCTCATTTTGCGACGAAGCAAGTTGCCCGTTTGGTATTCAGCAATCATTACTTTGATTATACTGTTTTTGTCGCCACAGCTACAACGTTTACAGGCACAAATTGAAATGTCGTACCTTTTTTTCATCCCAATGTTATGGTATTTCCTAATCAAAATTCACGAAGGAAAAAGCGTCTGGATTTGGAGAATACTTATTGTCATTCTGGGAATTTTTGGAGGGTTCACAAGCAACTACTATCTTGGCTTTTACAGCTTTTTTATCTTTGCCATCATCCTTTCCGACTGCTGGATTGGGCGCAAAGAGCTGAAAAAGCAACTCAAACCTGGAATCGAACTTTTCACGCTTGCAATAGTCCCAATACTTATCGTAAACGGATTTGCACTTTTTACCGATTGGGTGCCCGACAGGCCTGAAAATCCTTTCGGATTCTTTGAATATAAGGCCAACCTTTTCAGCATTTTCATGCCATTCGAACAGCTATTTAAACTTCTGCCCGAGAATATTTACAACATGACAGGCATTAAGTGGGAAGGCCAAGCTTTTGTGGGTTTGCCAGCAATGGTTGTTGCGGTTATCTTTTCATTGATGTTTCTCTACCGGTTTTACACCCGAAGGGATATTGCTGCAATATTTCCACATAAAGAGCTGAACACCTTCTTATTGGCAGCATTTCTTGTTCTTCTCTTTTCGATGTGCATTCCGGGAACAGGAATCCTTGCCAAAATTATTCCCCCGCTGAAACAATTCCGTGCTTTAGGCCGCTTTTCGTGGATATTCTACTATGTATTCGCCATTTATGCAGCAACTTACATCTATCAATATTTTATCAAACTAAGGGAAAATGGGCAAACAAAAAAATCGGTTTGGTTCATTGTGCTAACATTGGCTTTCTGGTCGTACGATGCTTATGCCAATGCCGATGCAAGTTTCAAGAATATCGTTTCGGTTAATAATAAACTCGAAACATCTGACACCGAATACCTGAGCAAAACCAAGATTGAACCATCTGATTATCAAGCAATATTCTTTCTGCCTTTTGCCAATACCACTGGCGATAAGCTGATGATGGAACGTGGAATGAACGCTTTTACCGAAGCAATGAAATGTTCGTACCACACACATCTGCCAATCATTGAGAGTCTTTCGCCCTACATTTCGTTCGAAAATGCATTGAGCAGTGTTCAGATACTAGCCGATTCGAGCATCCGTAAAACCCGTTTCGACGACATGAATTCAAAACCAATACTGCTTGTTTGCACCAATGAAAATCTGTCAAAAGAAGAGCAGTGGTTAAAAGATCGATCTGAAATTATTTGGAGCGACAAATACGTTAGTTTGGCAAAAGTTTCGCCCGAATTATTCGCAAAAAGCTATCAAAACTGGGTTTCGTGGGCCGATTCAATTAAAACAACTCTCGCAGGAAACGAAAAAATAAAGGCCGATGTAGAGTTGAAAAAAGTCTTCTTCCTTGACTTTGAGCATCTGAAATCGAAAACCATTTTTGCCGGCAACGGAGCATTATACAAACGCAACAAAGCTGTTGATGTGTTTACCGAAGACTTTCCGGCAAAAGGGATGACCGGCAACTACAACCTTTCGTTTTGGCTCTTTTTCGACACAAGGGTTTTCGATATGCCAAAGGCAACCATCAACATCATAGACAAATACGATTTCGTTACCGATAAAATTATTCTTTCTACACGGCAAGAGCACAATGTTTACAACAATTGGATACGCATTGACCAACCAGTAACCTTTAAGCCGGGATTCAAATACCAGCTTGAGGTTGAAGGAAAATATATTTCCATCGATAATTTGTTGATACAACCCGAAGGAAGCAATGTGTATGTCAAATCGGGCAATGTCGAAACGATGAACAACTTTGTTATAGAAAGATAAAAGCCTTGTCTGAAATATTTCAGTTTAACAAACAGAAAAGGTATACCTTTATTGATAAAAAATTGAAAGATGACACGTCGAAAAACCGACCATATAAACTTTGCCGCGCTCTCGGTTCCAGCAACAATCAATCCTGATGAACGATTTTGTTATGAGCCACTTTTAAATGCACATCCCACACACAATTGCGAAGCTGAATTTCTGGGGAAAACGCTAAATCATCCGTTGTGGGTTTCGAGCATGACGGGTGGTGCAAAAGAGGCAGGAAAAATTAATCATATTTTGGCAGAAGCTTGTGCCGAATTTGGTTTGGGAATGGGTTTAGGCTCATGCCGCACATTGCTCAAAGGCAACAAACACTTCGAAGATTTTAACCTACGCCC
>CAZRXT010000370.1:0-2621 GCA_964604035.1 uncultured Prolixibacteraceae bacterium
ACAGGCGAAAATGTTTACAATCAGGTAAAAGAAATACTTGGATAATCAATTACAACACAAAATATCAAAAGCCATCTCGAAAGGGGTGGCTTTTTTTTGACTTAATTTTCGCCCATTCTTATCAATCCATCCACCTCACCACTCTAAATTTTGATCATTTTTGCCTCAATAAATAATTCTCGCATTAAAATTTAAATTTATGAGACTATTACTTTCATTTTCTCTTTTGATGATTGCCACACAGCTAATAGCTATTGAACCCAAGAAACAGGGTAATCCAATTATTACCGATAAATATACTGCCGACCCAGCAGCTCTGGTGTATAACGACACCGTTTATTTGTATGCCGGCCACGACGAATGCCCGCCGGAAGGGAATTTCTACCAAATGCACGAATGGCTCATTTATTCTTCAACCGACATGGTGAACTGGAAAGAGCATACCCCATTTAAAGTTACAGCCTTCGATTGGGCCCGCGATGATGCCTGGGCTGCACAAGTAATTGAGCGCAACGGAAAGTTCTTTTGGTACGTAACCACGCACCACAAAACCATAGAAGGAAAAGCCATTGGCATAGCCGTAGCCGATAGCCCAACAGGACCCTTTCACGACGCAATAGGAAAAGCCTTAATTACAAACGACATGACAACACAAACCGATATTTCGTGGGATGACATTGACCCATCTGTTATAATTGATACCGACGGACAAGCCTATCTGTTTTGGGGAAACACAGTACTGAAATACGCAAAGCTTAAGGAAAACATGATTGAACTCGACGGCCCAATAAAAACCATAGACCTGCCCAACTTTACCGAGGCTCCCTGGATTCATAAGAAAGGCGATTGGTATTACTTATCGTATGCTTATCAGTTTCCCGAAAAAATTGCTTATGCCATGAGTCGCAGTGTTAACGGACCATGGGAATATAAAGGAATTCTTAACGAAATAGCCGGGAATAGCAATACAAATCATCAATCAATCATTGAATATAAAGGTAAATCATACTTCATTTATCACAACGGAGGAATACCTACTGCGGGCGGAAGTTTCCGCCGTTCAGTCTGTATCGATTACCTTAATTATAACAACGACGGCACATTAAAACGAGTTCAAATGACCACAGAGGGAGTTCAGTAAGAGATTATTAAATTGCCATTACAATTCGAAAACCTGCAATTACTTTTTTGTTTGAAACGATTTTCTAAATTTGTGTTCAAATAAAAACATCATGTACAATAAATATTTTCCTGAAAACGAGTACCATACTCCATCCAACCACAAACGTTCAATATGGGACATATTATCGCTTGGAACCAGTTTGTATTTCAAAGTAGGGTTTGCCATTGAAGTGATGAAGAACCGAAAACTTGCGTCAAGAAATAAATACGACACCTTGGCATGGGCTGAAAGTTCTTACGACATGTTCAAGTTAACCGAAAACTGCGGAGGAAAGTACCACATTACTGGGTTTGACTATGTCGATCAGGTTAAAGATGAACCAGTTGTATTTATCAGCAACCACATGAGCACGCTCGAAACCATGGTTTTTCCGTGTTTGATTGCTCCGGTAAAAGAAGTAACATTTGTTGTAAAAGATACCTTAACAACCGACCCCGCCTTTGGACCAATTATGCGAGCAAGAAACCCTATTGCTGTTGGCCGCCACGATTCGCGAAAAGATTTAATGACTGTTCTGACCGAAGGACAACAAAAAATAAAAGAAGGAACCTCGGTTATCATTTTCCCTCAAAGTACAAGAGTTATGGGTTTTGAACCCGAAGGTTTTAACTCGCTGGGCGTAAAATTGGCTCAAAAAGCTGGTGTGAAAATTGTTCCGATGGCAATCAAAACCGATTTTTGGGAAAATGGAAAGTTGATTAAAGATTTGGGGATTCTAAGAAGGAAAAAACCGGTACACATTGTTTTTGGTACCCCTATGGAAATAAAAGGCTCGGGCAAAGAAGAACATCAGTTTGTTGTCGATTTCATCAAAAAAAACATGGATGAATGGACAAAATAAAAGCCGATTTTATTGGTTGACTTCTGCTATCATTGCTATACTTTTTCTTTTCAACTCAAACCTCGTTCTTGCCCAGAAATTAACACCTTCTCGGAAAAAAGTCTACCTGATTCCGGGCCAAGGTTTTGACTACAGGGTTTTCAACAACCTGAACCTGACCGACAACTTCGACACCGTTTACATTCACTACGTTGTTCCCGACAAAAAAAGTGAACTGAAAGAATATGCCAGGATACTCGCCCAGCAAATTGATACTACAGAAAGCTTTTCGTTAATAGGTGTTTCGTTTGGAGGGATGGTTTGCAGCGAAATGTGCGAATTTCTTAACCCCGAAAAAGTAATACTCATTTCAAGCGCAAAAGAGAGGAAAGAAATTCCGTCGGGCTACAAAATGTTCAAATACTTCCCCATCAACCTTTTAATACCAGGGTTCTTATATAAAGCCAGCGGCCAAATTTTGCGACCAATTTTTGAACCCGACGAAAAACTTGCCAACGGGCTTTTTAAAGATATGCTTCACGATAGCAATAATCAATTTATGAAGCAAAGCACAAAAATGATTATCAATTGGGATAAGAAAACCTACAGCGACAAGAT
>CAZRXT010000371.1:0-1206 GCA_964604035.1 uncultured Prolixibacteraceae bacterium
ACATTGTAACTCATTACCGAAAGCCCTCCATTGGTTGCCACCCAGATTTCATCGCCGCTTTTGGTCTTTTCGTATTTGATATCGTTAATCGTGTTATTCTTTAAATAATTCGTTTTGTCGATGGTAGTCCAGTTTTTGCCGTCGAAGCGCGAAATACCTTTGTCGGTTCCAAACCATTTTACATCAAAAGAATCGATGTAGATTTTGGTTACTTTATCACTTGCCAAACTACTGTTTGCTGTGGTGTACTTGACCGTTTCCTGACTGTTTGCTGCATTTGCAAAAGCCATTGCTGCAAATAGAAAAGATAAAGTTCTGAATCCGATTTTAATTTTCGGAAACGATAATGATGTTCTTTTGATAATTGATTTCATTTTCAAGCTATTAATATTTTCAATTTGTTGTATTCACTCTTTTGTGTTTATTGCTATTTAGATTGATTGATAGAAAAAGGTTTAATTTGAAAAATTTGGATTGGCAATTTATAATTTATACAGGAAACTGATTGCGTATTTTTTGTTAAAAAAACACTATGAAGTGCAATATCTTTATTTTTTCACAGTAGAGTTTTTGATAACTCGAATGGCTTAGCAAACCTGCGTTTTCTCTTTTTTTTATTCTATTCATTTGTGTTAATTTGTTTTTGAAAATTAAATTTTGAACCATGGAAAATGTAACTAGCAGATTTTTAAGATATATAAAGGTCGATACTCAATCTGACCCAAAAAGTGGGCTTCATCCAAGCACTAGTTCTCAGTTGGAATTTGCTAAAATGCTTGCAGAAGAGTTGAAATCGATTGGACTTTCAGATGTATCGGTTGATGAAAAGGCTTATGTTATGGCAACTTTACCTTCAACTATCGACAAGAAAGTTCCAATTGTAGGGTTTGTTGCTCATATTGATTCCAGTCCAGATTTTTCAGCAAAGAATATAAACCCGCAATTTGTTGAAAATTATGACGGTGGCGACATTGTTTTGAATGCTGAACAAAACATCCTTATGCGTGTAAAAGATTTTCCTGAGTTGAAGAAATATGTTGGCCAAACACTTATAACTACCGATGGCACAACACTTTTAAGTGCTGATGACAAATCGGGCCTTGCCGAAATAGTAACCGCAATGGAATACCTTATTCAACATCCTGAAATTAAGCATGGTGAAGTTAAAGTTGGTTTCACTCCCGATGAAGAGATAGGAGAGGGTGC
>CAZRXT010000371.1:1306-2620 GCA_964604035.1 uncultured Prolixibacteraceae bacterium
TTGCTAATCAGCTTAATCTGGAATATGGCGAAGGTACCATTGATTTAATTGTGAAAGATCAATATTACAATATGGCCGAGAAGATCGAACCAGTGAAATACATTGTAGATATTGCTGTTGAAGCTATGAATGAATGTGGTGTTAAGCCTGATATAAAAGCAATTAGAGGTGGAACAGATGGAGCAAGGTTATCGTATATGGGTTTGCCGTGTCCGAATATATTTGACGGTGGATTATACTTCCATGGTCCTTACGAGCTTATCCCTGTTCAATCGATGGAAAAGGCTGTTGAGGTGATTTTGAAAATCATCGAAAAGGTTCAGAAATTATAATTACAATATTTTAGTAATTTTCTCGTTTGTTAAGCAACTAATTACAAAAAACATTCTCTTTGTAATCAGTAATCTAAACCGAATGAGACATTACCTAAACGTATTTGTAAATAAATTCTTGCTATCGATTTTTCTATTGTTTCCCTTGTTTGGTGTTGCACAGAAATGGGTTGCCGATTCGATTGTTGTTCAATTTGGCAAGCCGGAATCTATTGATAGTTTGAGTTTTACTGTTTCGAAGGCGACAGATCACAGGAAGATTTTTCCTGAATTTGTCTCTGTCTTCGAACGAAAAAAGTTGCTTTTCTTCCCTGTCGATCAGATAGTGAAAACCCCAAAACCGTTGGCCTATCATTTTGAACAGAAGTTTCATTCAGACTCTGCTGATGTTTCAACTTACATAACCAACATTCATAACTTTTCGATTAAGAATTCCTCATCGCTGGGTAAACGAAACTTTGCATTGTTTGCAACTATCGAACTTTCGGAAATTGTTGGCGAAAGAGACACATCTCTGGTTGGTACATTTTATTATGAACGGTCGTTTTTGCAGAAGAAGAAACAAGATATTTCTGATGGTTACGAGCAGTTGCTTGAGAAATGGTGTCAACAATATGCTGCTGATATATTGTTGGTTGAAGAAAATCTTGATCAAAAAGTACCCGATTTGTTGTATTATTTCAGAAGGGGCGAGAAGGCGGTGAATAAAAACTTTTATGCCTCGGCCGATTTTTTTGTTGGTTTAAACTTCTGGGGTGTCGATGGTGAACTTTGGTTTTCAGAGCCCGAGGGAAACCGCATCTTTAACCGCAATTCCACAATTATCAGATATGTGAATCATCCTACTTTTCAGGCAATAGCAATTGGTGGTAATTTGCGGCACTGGAATTATAGAATCAATCGTAATTGGCTATTTACAAATAAGATGGCGATGCTGATGGGCGTTAACAACTGGAAAGATATGGATACTGCTAAACACAAA
>CAZRXT010000372.1:0-1134 GCA_964604035.1 uncultured Prolixibacteraceae bacterium
AGCTCTGTGCAGAAATACGCGTGAAGTGTCGGCACAGTCGCGGTAAAATTGTTCGCGACCATCTTTAGCATATTCGGCCCACACTTCGTAGAACGCTGGAAGATGGTATGAAGGATCTGTCCATTTGTATCCTCCACGGGTATTTGGCACAAACGTAATTTGTTTATTTTCAACATTCAGGATGTTTGTTACTCCGTCGGTTCCGTCTTTACTCCACATAGCATCCAAAATTCTTCGGGCTTCGGCGTAGTAGTCAATTCCGGTATTGTTTCCCCATCGGTTCGACGCAAAGATCAGGCTTGTAATGAAGTACAATTCACCGTCGGAAGCCGATCCTTTCGAGAACTGCTTTCCGGTAGCAGGGTCAACACTCCAGGCAAAATAGGCATCGCTACTTCCGCCTTGGTGCTGCATGTATTTCCTTGTCCAACGCCACAAACGGTCGAACACTTCTTTTTTATTCAGCTGCACGGCAACCATCAACCCATAAGAAAGGCCTTCGGTACGTGCGTCGTGGTTTTTCACATCAGAAACATATCCCATCGAATCGCCAACTTCGAAATAAACTTTATTTGGCCCTTCAAACACATCGTAATATGCCTTTGCCAATTTTGCGTCAATGTCGGCTTGGCTGTAACCTGCATCTAAAAAAACATTGCGGTACTTGCCGGTTTGATGTGCTCCCTTTTTCCAAGGAACCATTTTCCCCCGCTGGTCTGCAATATTTTTTCCGCTCTCTTTCGTTGTTGGTTTTTCTTGCGCAATTCCCAAAAGCGAGAATCCAACGATCAATACTGTCAAACTAAAAATTTTCATCATACCAATATAATTGTTGTTTATTTATTTTCTGATTTTATAAATGTAGAATGATTTTTGAAACGAGAAACAGCTGAGAAAATTTATTTTGATTTTTTTGTTATTATGACCATCTATATATTGTTTTGATGATCGAAGTGTTTTGTCTTTATGTAGTTAAGTTTTTATGTTTGCTTTTCTGAATTCGGAAGGCTATATGCCTAAAACATTACGGAAAGACCTGTTGAACGATGATGCAGAGTTGAATCCGCAATCAAAAGCTATTGCATCAAAACTTTTGCCGATTTCGCTTCAGGAATGAAAGATGCTGCGTTGGAA
>CAZRXT010000372.1:1234-2609 GCA_964604035.1 uncultured Prolixibacteraceae bacterium
CTTCATTCATAAAACACCTTTACTTCTTCTTGTTTTAATCTTTGTTTAATCCAGTTATGAATCTTTATTTTATCAGCCGTTGGCACCTTATTTTTGACAGATAAAACAACAATCGAAGTCTTTAATTGAGACGAAAGAGTGTCGTGATAAATTGTTGATTCAGAATAGCTGCATCCATTTATTTGCGGGTAAATGGTTTTTATTTCACTGAAGAGAATTTGTCCAAATTTCTGTTGATTTTGAAGACTGTCGAAATCAGCATTTTTTTTGTTCAAAGTTTCGGTCAGACTAATTATTTCTTCTTTAAGTTTATAAACTTCAATGTTTTTGTCGTCGATATTGCCAAAAGTTAACCCTTGTTCAATTGAAATTTCGGCATCGTCAATTTTGAAATCTGAAGATTTAGATATGATTGCATTTTTTTGATTTTCAAGTAGAGTAGCGCCACCATACACTAAAGTGATCTTACGTGATTTTGGGTCAATATCATGTTTTAACAGGTAGTTCCCTTCAAAAATAGATACATTCAAGATGTATTGATTTGCTTTCTGTACAAATTCTTCTTTTTTGACAAGGTTGTAACCAAAATAAATACTTGGCAAAAGAACAACAATTATGACAAGATTTGTAATTCGTTCGATCTTCCTTTTCCTCCTATTGTCAATAATGCTTCTTATTGGAAATTTCAATAATTGTGAAATCCAAACAGATGCAATTGCTATGAAAATTGTATTGATCGTAAACAAATAGAAAGCCCCAAAGAAAAATTTGAACTGTCCTGTTGCTAATCCGTAACCGGCTGTACATAAGGGAGGCATGAGTGCTGTTGCTATTGCAACTCCGGGAATTACGTTCCCTTTTTGCTTGCTGCTTATTGCTACAATTCCGGCTAAACCACCAAATAATGCAATCAATACATCGTAAATTGTGGGACTTGTACGAGCCAAAATTTCAGAATGTGCTGTGGAAATTGGACTTAGTGCAAAATATGTAGTTGAAGCTACTAGACTGGCTATAATTGCGAACGAAAAATTCTTAATCGATTTCCTAAGTAAATCAAAATCGTAAGTTGCTATGCTATATCCTATACCGTTGATTGGTCCCATCAGTGGTGAAATAAGCATTGCTCCAATTATTACCGCAGTTGAGTTCATATTCAGCCCCACTGAAGCTATTATAATTGCAAAAATTAAGATCCAAAGATTGGTGCCTTTGAAAATGATTCCTTTTTTAATCTCTTCATATACTGAATCTTGATTCTCGAGTTCCGATTCCAGATTAAAAAAAGTTAACAATTTTCTGATGATGTTTAATGCTTTCATTTCAAATAGTTTAACGATTATCTTTTCAGAAAGGAATTATAACTATCTATAAA
>CAZRXT010000373.1:0-2601 GCA_964604035.1 uncultured Prolixibacteraceae bacterium
TAAAAAATTAAGATTGATTTCGCATAAAAAACCATTGATTTTTACGAATTTGGGGGCATGATCCATTGCCTTCTGATAGGAAAAGAAAACGACTTGAATTTTTATTCCGGCATAATTTCGAGCTTGAAATTTTTCGGGAAAATAAGTTCAATGAAGATTGATGAGACAAACGATGAAAAGCTGAATAAAGATCTTGATTCATACGACGCTTTTATAGTTGTGTCGCCTATTAAGGGTTCTTACGATCTATTTCTGAAACTAATACGATCGGAAAGCAACATCTATTTTGTCGATCAACCAGAATTAAAAACACCCGATTTATCGCTGTTGGAACAAGCGGCCAATGAATCGGGCAACATTCTCCAACCTGAAATAAAGGAGCTACATCATCCACTGATTCAAGATTTTATATCGTCGCAAAACAACCATTTGCTGTTCAGATACAGTAAATCAATTAGCGGGAAAAAGTACATCAGAGAATCAGTGTTATCAGCACTAAGTTTCCTTTCACTTCTTTCGTCAATGCCAGTTAAGAAAATCGACATCAACTCTATTGAGACAACTAAAAGTGGCCGTCCAGCTATAAAAGTGAGGTTGAAAATGTACAATAGTTCAATTTGTTATATCATAATAACGATTGATAATCAGAAAGAACATGAACTTTTGATTGAGACAAATTCGGGAAATTTCATTTTCAATCTTGCTGAAAATTACCTCGAAAACATCCACGGCATCAAGTTTAAATCGGAGGAAACAACTGATGATGATTTAGTAAGAAAGTCGCTCGAATCGTTTGCTCTAAATGTCATCTTAAACAAAAAACCAATTTATTCTTTTCATCACTATGCGCAATCACTGTCAATTCTGACCAAAATCGAGAATATTTTGATTGACAATTTCTAAAACTCCTCTTAAAAAATGTAGTTTTGCGCACAATAATTCCGAAAAGGCTTCGTTTCAACTTTTGCAATAGAGATTGATTAGGGGACCAACAGATTTTTTTTGCAATGAACAAGCGCAAACAAGTTGCTAAATATATGACCGTTGATGCTTTGGCTGCCGCTTTAGCATGGTCGTTATTTTATTGCTACCGGAAACTTTACATCGAAAAAGGAGTTTTTGATTACTTCGAAAATATTCGCCTTGATTCTAATTTCTGGATTGCTCTTTTTGCTATCCCAACATTCTGGATTGCATACTATTACGTTACTGGATTCTATAAAGATATTTACAGGCGTTCCCGACTGATCGATCTTGGGCAAACTCTTCTAACAACCATCATTGGGGTTACTATCATCTTCTTCACCCTTATGCTCGATGATGCAATTCTGAGTTACAAAACCTACTATCGTTCGTACTTTACATTGCTTGGGTTGCATTTCTTCCTGACTTTTATTCCTCGGTTAATCCTATCAACCAGAACAATACACAAAGTTCATAAAAGAAAGATTGGCTTTAACACAGTAATTATTGGCAGTAACGAAAGAGCCGTTTCTCTTTACAAAGAAATGATTTCGAGCAATATACCTACCGGTAATATCTTTATTGGTTTTGTTAATGTTGATGATAAAAACGAACATCTTCTCGAAGAACATCTTCCGCTTCTAGGAACAATTCATGAACTTCCTAAGATTATTGACGATAATCGGGTAGAAGAGATAATCATTGCCATAGAAACACTGGAACACAATAAAATTCAGGAGATACTGGGAACCCTCGATTACAGAAGCGTAACCGTAAAAGCAATTCCCGATATGTTCGACATATTGGCCGGAACTGTGAAAATGAGCACAATTTATTCAAGCCCACTGGTTAAAATTTCGAATGGATTAATGCCCGCCTGGCAAGAGAACTTAAAACGTGTAATTGATGTTGTTGGCTCGACTCTGGCGCTGATCATATTTTTGCCTTTCTTTCCTTTCGTTTACCTTGGCATCCGATCATCGTCGAAAGGTCCTATTATGTATTCACAAAAAAGGGTTGGGCGCTACGGTAAAGAGTTTACAATCTACAAGTTCCGAAGTATGATGGTCGACGCAGAGAAAGGCGGACCTGCCCTATCGTCGGAAAATGATCCTAGAATTACCAAGTTCGGATTGTTCATGCGTCGTACCCACATCGACGAAATTCCACAATTCTACAATGTACTAAAAGGCGACATGTCGTTGGTTGGCCCTCGCCCCGAAAGGCAGCATTTCATTAATGAAATTAAAAAAATTGCACCGCACTATATTCAATTACAACGCATAAGACCGGGAATTACATCGTGGGGACAGGTAAAGTATGGATATGCTTCAAATCTTGATCAAATGATAGAACGTATGCCTTACGATATTATATACCTGAAAAACATTTCGCTTTATCTCGACTTTAAAATACTTATCTACACTGTATTAAATGTGTTTCAAGGAAAAGGAAAATAGATTCATTGCTCGCTCCTACCCTCTCTAACCTGTTATTTCTCTTATTGAACAACAAATGCAACTTTTGCCCTCCAACAATCACAACAGATGATCCGATTATGACTTTTCGCGTTCCAACTGTAGCACAATCTGTTCAATCAGAAAATGTTTGTAAATAGGATCGTATCGCTCTTTCAGG
>CAZRXT010000374.1:0-2600 GCA_964604035.1 uncultured Prolixibacteraceae bacterium
ATTCCAAGGTAAGGAATATAAAACGAACCATTTCGGTCTTTACCCCAATCGGCTCCATACCAGCATTCAATCCACGCAATCCGTTTTGCTTTGGCATCGTTAAGTATCGGTTCCAAAATATACTTTGTCCAGAAATCGGGAATACTTTCAGGGTAAACAAATTCATCGTTGTTTTTGCGTAGTCCGGTTTCGGTGAGGGCAGCCACTTTTCCGTGTTCAATGGCGTAGTCGGTCATTTTGCCCATTTCGTCGAGCACTAATGAAGCAGGTTTCCAGTCGTAAACCCCGGGTTCATAAATATCGAGGCCCAGAACGTCAACATATTCATCGCCGGGATAATATTCCATGGTGAAACGAGTGTCGGGCGACCAGGCATAAAGCACATTAGTTACGCCTTTGCTTCTTATGTAATCAACTGTCAATCTGTATAGTTTGATGTATTCTTCGGGCGTGCAGTTTGCCGATCCCCACCAGAACCACGAGCCGTTCATTTCGTGCCAGGGACGGAAAACAATTGGAAAGCCGAACTCTTTGATCACCGGGATAACCACGCTGTCGAGCCGACTGAGAAGCCAATCAAGTTCAGGGTTTTCCGAACGGCTCTTACCTGAAACTATTTTTTTAACCAGTTCTTTGTCCGAAGTAAATTCATTGTCGACTTTCGAATAGAATGTATTGCTGTTTTTGCCTCGCAGGTGCCAGCAATAGCCAACAACTGCGCCCCGCTTAAATGCTCTTTTCGATGCTTCGATATCGGCAATTTTAAGCGAGTCTTTAATGTGCCACATGAAATCGCTTTCGAGAAATGCAGGGTTCGAACCGGTAATATCTTTGCAGTCGGAACTGTTAAATCCTTCGTAAATGTGTGTTTCTACATATTTTAGCGTTGTCGGGTTTGCACAACCAAACATGATTTGCTGATTGTCGACAAGTTTTTTGAGGTTTGTGTAAAGGGTTTCTGTGGTTTGATTTCGTTGTGTAGGCATTGAATTAGCTTCTATTGATTGTTTAGCTGTGGAACAAGAAATCAAAAGTGTTGAAATCGTTATTCCTATAGCAACAAATAATGTCGAAAAGTTGATTTTGTTCTTTTGCCTTTCCATTAAAAACGGTTCTAAATGATTAAAAAAAGGGATTGTTTCTTGAGCGTAGTAGAAACAATCCCGGTAATATTGAGTGTGATCAAAATTGACAGGATAAATCTTTGTGACAAACCTTGAGTGCAACATTTTTATTGTCGTTGCCAGCATTCTGCGCTAAAATTTCAGGGGCAATATTAGTTCGATTTATTCCAGTTTAGCGGGATATTTTTTTCAATTATAGGGGGTGAAAATTTACTGAATCAAAATTTGGAACCTTTTCATAGCTGAAAATTTGAGTAGGAATCGTTTGCTTTCTCTTTTTCAATTAAGAATGTTTAACCCCTCTCTTTTGAAATCTTTCTCCCCATTTGATAATTCCTTTTCTTCTAATCTTGTATCTTGATTTAAAATCACGCGAATGAACCGGTTATCTATTTTTATTGCAGTGTTAATGATCTTATCCGCTTGTACATCCCAGCGGTTGAAAGATGATGGAGAAATTGCCGCTTCCGAATTGAAGCAACTGCTTGTTGATGTCTCGGGCAAGCATATTCTGTTTGGGCATCAGGATGATTTGGCTTACGGAATTGGCTGGAAATCGGTCGAAGGAGAGTCGGATGTAAAGAGGGTTGCAGGAAAGTATCCCGCGGTTTTCGGATGGGAGATAGGCAACATTGGCGATGCTGTAAATATCGACGGCGTTCCTTTCGATTCGATAAAAATCTTCATTGCAAGGGCTCATAACCTTGGCGGAATTAATACAATAAGCTGGCATGCAAGCAACCCTATTACGAACCTCGACTCGTGGAACTTAACCCGGATTGATGTTGGCTCTCTGTTGCCTGGCGAAACCAATCATAAACTATTCAAAAACCAACTCGACCTTGTTGCCACGTTTTTGGCCGATCTGAAAGATGAAAATGGGAACCCTATTCCGGTAATATTCCGCCCATGGCACGAAATGTATGGAAGCTGGTTTTGGTGGGGTAGGGCAACTTGTTCGGATGCCGATTATAAAAAGCTTTTCCGCTTTACTGTTGAATATTTGAGGAACGATAAGAAGCTTAAAAACCTGCTGATTGCTTTTGCCCCCGACAATGGCTTTAGTTCAAAAGAGGAGTATCTTCAACGCTATCCCGGCGACGATGTTGTTGATGTGCTGGGATTGGACGATTATGGCGATTTTGAGCAGAAGAGGCTTGATAATGTTGTTGTTCGCCTCGAAATGATTTCGGATATAGCAAAGGAGAAGGGTAAAATAGCGGCATTTACCGAAGCTGGCAATGATAAACTTGAGATTGAAAACTGGTACACAACAAACCTGCTACAAGTGCTGAAGGCCACTGAAAAGACACGCAAAATTGCTTATGTGATGGTTTGGCGCAACAGCGATACAACTCATTTTTTTGTGCCTTATGAAACCCATCCTCAGGCCAACGATTTTAAAGATTTTGTAAACGATAAAATGATATTTTTGCTTGAAGAAAGCCAAAAATGAGAGATTGACAAAGAAAATAA
>CAZRXT010000375.1:0-2599 GCA_964604035.1 uncultured Prolixibacteraceae bacterium
GTTCGATTTTATTTTTACAGTGTTTTATGCTAATCTGAACTTTAAAAATAAAATCGAACTCAGGTTTATAAATGTGCTTTATTTCCGGTTTCTGATTCTGCTCAACGATATTGGGGTAATTCCCAGGTATGAAGCAATATAATGCTGAGGAACACGCCTGATAATTTCGGGACGTGTTTTCATCAACTCTTCGTAACGCTTGCTTGGTGTGTCTTTAATTTGCGAAAGGAAAAGCTGGGCATAGTTCCTGAATCGTTGAAACAATATCTCCTGAAACCCATCTTTCAATTCGGGATAATAACAGAACAATTGCCGAAAACCCTCTTTGCTAATAGAAATCAGCGTAGTTGGTTCAATGCTCTCTATCGAAAACAGACTGGGGTTGCTCTCGATAAAACTGTCGATGGAAGATACTGCCTGTCCTTCAAAAAAGAACTGAAAGGTAATATCCTTTCCATCGTTATTGAACCACATACGCAAGCAACCCTTTTTTATAAAGTAAAGATTCTGCGAGATCTCGCCTTCATGGAGCAAAACCGTTTTGGATGCAATTTCTTGCTCCAGAAACAAACCCTTGACTTTGTCCCAGTTGTCTTCATTCTCGTTTAAGTGGTCAAGTAATCGATCAAGCATCGTGCAAAATAATCGTTTTTAATGGATATCCGAATCTATAAACCTGAGTTCTTAATCTTAGAATTCCGGCCAAGCAAAAAATAGAGGATCGCCCCGATAACGCTAGACAGAAGAACCACCAGTATCCAAATCAACTTATTGTTGCCAGCAAATTCACTCCTCAAAATATCTATCAATGCCAAAAGGGGCAGCAAACCAAAAAATAGTATTCCTGTAAAAAGGATCATTAATTCTCCCGATCCAATAATGTTAATGGTAATCATAGTGTCTGTTTTATAAGTTGATAATATTATGTGACGTTCACTGTTTTATTCCTCAGATCCTTCATTTAATCATGAAAATCACCGTTGTAACCATCCTTCCCCCTATCACAATTTAATCCTCCAATAAATTGCCTATTGCCTGATTGACCAATTCTGGTTTCAGTTCTTTTTTGGGTTTTACACCAAGGTTTCTAAGCTTAGTTGCTTGCAACACAAGATTATCGTTCCCGGTACTTAACTGCTTGTAGGCTTCGGAATATTTATTTTGGGCTTTATCGATGTATTCCCCCACATCTTTTAAATTATCGACAAACCCAACAAATTTATCGTAGAGCTTGGCTCCACGTTCTGCAATTTCTATTGCATTACGATTCTGATATTCTCGTTTCCAAAGATCGACAATCAGCTTCAGCGAGGTGATCAGGTTTGTGGGGTTCATTAGCAATATCCGCTTTTCGTAAGCATAGTTCCATAAATCGGGAGCTCCTTGCATAGCTGCAATGTAAGCTGGTTCGCTTGGAATAAACATCATTACAAAATCGAGGGCTTTGTCGTAGTCGTCATACCCTTTAGCACTTAAAGTGTTGATGTGTGTTTTTATATCCGCAACATGATTGTCCAACTCCTTCTTCTGCTCGTCGGCATCGGTAGCTGCCAAATAGCGGGTAAATGCATTTAACGACACTTTAGAATCGATAATTACACTTCGATTGTCGGGATATTTAATTACGGCATCGGGGCGCATCTTCTTTCCTTCCGAATCGGAGCGTAACGGGGTTCCATGTTCGTCCAGCAATTGATACTCCATAAAATACTCTTCATCTTTGCGCAGGCCCGACTTTTCTAAGATGCTTTCTAAAATCATTTCGCCCCAACAACCTTGTGTTTTGGCCTCACTTTTCAACGCTTTTGTAAGGTTACGGGCTTCTTCGCTTATTTGTTGGTTCAACAGTGCTAGCTCTTTTACCTTTTCGCCCAACGAGAAACGCTCTTTCGACTCCTTATCGTAGGTGTCGTTTACTGTTTTCTTAAACTCGTCGATGTTCTTGCCAAGCGGTTCGAGTATGGCACTCATGTTGGTCTTATTCAATTCGGTAAACCGCTCCGACTTGGTCTCAAGTATTTTGTTGGCGATATTCTCAAATTCGATATTGAATTTTTTGCCCAGTGCTTCTATCTCTTCCTTTTGTGTTTGTAGTTTTTCGACCAGCGCATTGTTTTGTGCCTTAGCCGTTGCCAATCGCTCATTGGTTGTGGCAAATTCTTCTTTCGATTTCTTCAATTCTTCCTTGATTTGCGCAACCTCTTTAATCTTATCAGCCAAGGTTTCGCGAGCGGCATTCAAATTGGCATTGGAATTCGACAACTGGTTATTGGTGTCGCTTAACTCCTCACGATACTTTTTTAGCTCTTCCTTAAAATCTTCGATTGCGCGCTCTTTTTCCAAAAGCTGGGCAGCTACCGATTGGTCTTGAGCAATGCTTGTTGCTTTATACGCTACAAATTGTTTTTCCAGTTCAGAATAGTTAATCCGGGCTGTCTCTTTTTCCGATTGAAGAATATGACCAGAGTTCGATTTGCTAATAAACCAACCTATAATCACCCCCAAGATGAGCCCTAATCCTATGTATGCAATTGTTCCCATGTTTTTTTGTAGCTAATTCGTATGTCGATTAAAAATAATGATTCATTCGTTGATTATC
>CAZRXT010000376.1:0-2597 GCA_964604035.1 uncultured Prolixibacteraceae bacterium
ATAAAAAACAGATCTTTTTGCAACTTATTACTTTTATTGCTGTCTTTTATTGACGTAGCAAAAATGAACTTTTTTAATTCTTAAAATCAAAATCACATGAAGAAATTATCGTTTATCCTTCTAGCAATTTTTTACGCAACGTTTTCTTTTGCTCAAGAATTTGAGTCAGATAAAAGTTTCAAGAAAGATGAAGTACAGACTGTTATGAATTCTATCGAGATCAAAAGAATATCTGGCTTTGGGGGCCCAACTATGAGTTTTACTGCAATAAATGGCGAATTTGCCCACCTAATGGGTGGAGGCGGAGGTGTCATTATTAATAATTTATTCTTTGGTGGTTATGGCGAAGGTCTTACAAATTCACTAAATATTGGAGGCGAAAATTCTTTAACCGATTTTGACTTTGGGCATGGAGGGTTTTGGCTTGGTTATGAAATTGCCCGAAAAAAATTAATTCATCCTGTAATTAGTACAAGATTAGGATGGGGAAATATTAATGGATACAGTACAACTGAAAGTAAATTTCTAAATGATAATGTCTTTGTTGTAACTCCTTCTATTTCGGCAGAAGTTAATTTGACCCGATTCTTTAAAGTAAATATTGGAGCCGAGTATAGGCGAATATTAAATGTAAATAACATCCAAAATATGAACGATGACAACTTTTCCAGTATTGGAGTATATATGAATTTCTTATTTGGATGGTTTTGATTTGACGCTAGTAGTTAAAATAAAAAAATCCGATCGTTAGACCGGATTTTTTTATGACTTTATCTTGAACTTCTTTTTCGATCAATTTCTTTGAGTTGAATTTTTCTCAATCTGATAATCTTCGGTGTAACTTCAACATATTCATCTCCTTGAATATATTCTAAAGCTTCTTCGAGAGAAAAAACAATAGGAGGAGCAAGTTTAACCTTATCGTCAGAACCTGAAGCTCGCATATTTGTGAGTTTCTTGCCTTTGGTTACATTTATTGTAATATCACTATCGCGGCTGTTTTCACCAATTACCATTCCTTCATATACCTCATCTCCAGGTTTAACGAAGTATTTTCCACGATCTTGAAGTTTATCAAGAGCATAAGCAATAGCAGTACCGGTTTCTAAACTTATGAGCGATCCGTTTGATCGGTTTTCAATATCCCCTTTGTAAGGTTGATACTCAAGATAGCGATGAGACATGATTGCCTCGCCAGCAGTACCAGTTAAGATATTGTTACGCAAGCCAATGATACCTCTCGATGGGATTATAAATTGAAGCACGGTTCGGTCTCCACTTCTTTCCATCGAAAGCATTTCAGCTTTTCTTCGCGATACTAATTCAATTACGCGGCCAGAATATTCGTCAAGAACATCAATTGTAAGTTCTTCAACTGGCTCACATTTTACGCCATCAATTTCTTTTATAATAACCTGAGGTTGACCAACTTGTAGTTCAAAACCTTCGCGGCGCATTGTTTCAATCAGAACCGATAAGTGGAGTACACCACGGCCATAAACAGTCCAAGAATCGGCACTGCCAGTCTCTTCAACCCTGAGTGCAAGATTTTTTTCAAGTTCCTTTTGAAGCCTGTCATAAATATGACGAGATGTAACATATTTACCATCTTGACCATAGAATGGTGAGTTGTTGATTGTAAACAACATACTCATTGTTGGTTCGTCGATAGCAATTGGTGGCAGTGGTTCAGGGTTTTCGAAATCGGCAATTGTATCACCAATATCAAAATTGTCAATACCAACTAAAGCACAAATTTCTCCGGCTTCTACATTAGGTACACTTAACCTTCCAAGACCATCAAAAATGTTTATCTCCTTTATGCGTGTTCTGGCTATTGAACCATCACGATGGCATAAACTTACTGCTTGATTTTCTTTTAATTCACCTCGGTGTAATCGTCCTACTGCAATTCGACCCAAGTATGGTGAATATACAATAGAAGATATAAGCATCTGTGGTGTTCCTTTTCCAATGTTTGGTGCAGGAATATGTTCAACAATAGCATCTAAAAGTACAGTAATGTCGTCGGTTTTGTTGTTCCAATTATCAGACATCCATCCTTCTTTAGCCGAGCCATAAATAGTGCAGAAATTGAGCTGATCTTCAGTGGCATTTAAACTGAACATGAGTTCGAAAACCATTTCGTGCACATCTTCGGGTCTGCAGTTTGGCTTATCTACCTTATTAATTACTACAATTGGTTTTAGACCTAATTGTATTGCTTTTTGAAGAACAAAGCGGGTTTGAGGCATTGGTCCTTCAAACGCATCTACTAACAAAATAACTCCATCGGTCATGTTGAGAACACGTTCAACTTCACCGCCAAAATCGGCGTGACCCGGTGTATCAATGATGTTAATTTTGGTTCCTTTATAATTTACTGAAACGTTTTTGGCAAGAATGGTAATTCCCCTTTCTCTTTCAAGATCATTATTATCCATGATTAATTCTCCTGGCCTTTCGTGATCTTTAAAAAGTTTTCCTGCTAGTAACATTTTGTCAACCAAGGTAGTTTTACCGTGGTCTACGTGTGCAATAATTGCAATATTTCGAATTGATATCATATGCTTGTTTAAAAGTCGCGCAAAAGTAGG
>CAZRXT010000377.1:0-2580 GCA_964604035.1 uncultured Prolixibacteraceae bacterium
CAAGATACTTTGACAAGCAGACAAATTATTTAACTTTGAATCACGAAAAAAATAACAATTATTTAATCGTGAAGTTATTTATATACGATCTACTATACAAACATTATTAGAAACATAAACAATTTATTATGACGACAAAGTACGTTTATACTTTTGGAAATGGTCAGGCAGAAGGCAAGGCCAACATGAAAGAATTGCTTGGCGGGAAAGGTGCAAACCTAGCAGAAATGAACCTAATTGGAGTACCCGTTCCTCCAGGATTTACCATTACTACAGAAGTATGTACAATTTTTAACGAACAGGGTAAAGATGCAGCTTTCAGCATAATCAAGAAAGAAGTTGAAGACTCAGTAGCTCAAATTGAAAAATTGACCAATACCAAATTTGGAGACAAAGAAAACCCTTGTTTGGTTTCTGTTCGGTCGGGCGCAAGAGCCTCAATGCCGGGCATGATGGACACAATTCTTAATCTTGGGTTAAACGACCAAGCGGTTGAAGGCATAACCATAAAATCAGGAAACCCTCGTTTTGTTTGGGATTCATACCGCCGTTTCGTCCAAATGTATGGCGACGTAGTTCTTGGACTTAAACCTGTTAACAAAGAAGACATCGATCCTTTTGAAGAAATTATCGAACATCTGAAAGAAGAAAAAGGCATCACTTCCGATCAGGATTTTACTACCGACGATTTAAAAACATTAGTTGCACGTTTCAAAGATGCGGTTAAATCTAAAACCGGACATGATTTCCCAACCGACCCTTGGGAACAACTTTGGGGTGCTGTTGGCGCAGTTTTCGAAAGCTGGATGAACGATCGTGCCATTTTATATCGTAAACTCGAAAACATACCTGCCGAATGGGGAACTGCCGTTAATGTTCAGGCAATGGTATTTGGAAATATGGGCGAAACATCTGCTACAGGTGTTGCTTTTACCCGCGATGCCGGTACCGGCGAAAATATTTTCAATGGCGAATACCTCATCAATGCTCAAGGCGAAGATGTAGTTGCAGGTATTCGTACCCCTCAACAAATCACCCTCGAAGGATCAAAACGATGGGCAGAATTACAGGGCATTTCCGAAGCCGAAAGAGCTTCAAAATATCCATCGCTTGAAGAATCGATGCCTGTCTTATATAAACAATTGTACGACACACAGCTGAAACTACAAAATCACTATAAAGATATGCAGGACATCGAGTTCACCATACAAGAAGGTAAACTTTGGATGCTGCAAACACGCAATGGCAAACGCACAGGTGCCGCCATGGTGAAAATCGCTATGGATATGATGGACGAAGGCATGATTGACGAAAAGACCGCACTCAAGCGTGTCGAAGCGGCAAAATTAGATGAACTTCTTCACCCTGTTTTCGATAAAAATGCACTCAAAACGGTCAAAGTAATGGCAAAAGGTCTTCCGGCATCGCCAGGTGCAGCAACAGGCCGCATTGTTTTCTTTGCCGATGAAGCAAAAAAATATGAAGCAAGCATCCTTGTCCGTATCGAAACATCGCCCGAAGATCTTGAAGGCATGCATTCAGCTCAAGGTATTTTAACTGCTCGTGGCGGAATGACTTCACATGCTGCTGTTGTAGCCCGAGGCATGGGTAAATGCTGTGTATCTGGTGCAGGAGGCATTTCTATCGATTACAAAAACCGCACATTGACTATGAGTGGAAAAACTTACGCCGAAGGCGAATGGATTTCTTTAAATGGATCAACAGGTGAGATTTATGACGATAAAGTTGCAACCGAAGCTCCAAGTATGAGTGGCGACTTTGGAAAATTAATGGACCTTGCTGAAAAATTCACTCGCATGGATGTTCGTACAAACG
The DNA here is from genome assembly GCA_964604035.1 of uncultured Prolixibacteraceae bacterium. Classification (GTDB taxonomy): domain Bacteria; phylum Bacteroidota; class Bacteroidia; order Bacteroidales; family Prolixibacteraceae; genus CAYMTR01. The sequence continues at coordinate 1,837 of CAZRXT010000377.1, forward strand.
CAGATACTCCTGAAGATGCAAAACGTGCACGCTCTTTTGGTGCAAAAGGTATTGGACTTTGCCGCACAGAACACATGTTCTTTGAAGGCGAACGAATCAAAGCAATGCGCGAAATGATCCTCGCCTCAACTACAGCAGGAAGAGAAAAAGCATTAGCAAAATTACTCCCATACCAACGTGCCGACTTCGAAGGCATACTTGAAGCAATGGCCGGATATGGTGTTACTATCCGACTTCTTGATCCACCACTACACGAATTTGTACCTCACCAATTGGCAACTCAAAAAGAGCTAGCCAAAGAAATGGGCATTTCACTTGAAGAAGTAAAATCGAAAGTCGACGAATTGGAAGAGTTCAACCCTATGCTTGGCCACCGTGGCTGCCGTTTAGGGAATACTTATCCCGAAATTACAGTTATGCAAGCCCGTGCCATCATTGAAGCAGCATTAAACCTGAAAGCCAAAGGGGTTGATGCCCGACCAGAAATAATGGTTCCTTTGGTTGGCACAATTAAAGAGCTACAAATGCAAACTGACCTTATAAATGCAACTGCACAGAAAGTTTTTGCAGAAAAAGGCGACTCAATTAAATATCTGGTAGGAACAATGATTGAAGTACCTCGTGCCGCTGTTACTGCTGATGAAATAGCTACAGCTGCCGAATTCTTCTCTTTTGGAACCAACGATTTGACTCAGATGACCTTTGGTTATTCTCGCGACGATGCAGGCAAATTCTTACCTGTTT
>CAZRXT010000378.1:0-2528 GCA_964604035.1 uncultured Prolixibacteraceae bacterium
GTTGGGAAGTTTATGATTTTCTGCTTTCGTGGAAAATGTTGCTTGTTGCCATTGGTGGTTTTGTTTTCTTTAGCGGGAATAGAGGCGCCGGAATTATTGTAATGGGTATTGGTGCCTTTTTTATGTTGCCCGATGTATTTGACGATTATGAGCAAATTAGGCAATACTTCTGGCCAATACTTCTTTTGCTAGCAGGTGTGGCTTTTATGTTTGGAACTCGTCCAAAAAAATTGCGAGAATTTCACAATCACGATTTCACTCAAGAGAAAGCCGAAGTTAGCAGCGATTTCTTTGATGAATTTGTAGCTTTTGGTTCAAGAGATATCCATTTGGTTACCATGAACTTATTGGGAGGACGATCGACAACTATTTTTGGAGGAGCAGAGGTTGATTTACGGCAATGTGGAATCTCAAACGAAGGTTGTACCATAGAAGTGACAACCATTTTTGGTGGCAATATACTGAAAGTGCCTAACGACTGGACAGTATTAAACCGAGTTACAACCATTTTTGGAGGTTTTACCGATGTACGTGTTAAAGATCCGATGTATTCTCCCAATCCTTCAAAAACAATTATCATTACAGGTGTTTGCATTTTTGGTGGAACCGAGGTAAGAAACTATAACAAAGCTCATTAATCAGCTAGGTTATGAACCATCCGCTCTTCAAAAAGCCCGCATTCTTGGTTTGGTATTATGTGTTCTGGATTATCTTGTCGGTAGCCCAGTTCTACATGGATTTGCGGGTTTTTGACGCAAATATTCCAATAACCCTTGTTGATGTAATTGTTTCAAACGTAATTTATTCATTGCTGGGATTAGGAATTTGGTATGTGGTTATAGGTGGCCATTTTGAATCAAAGAAGCAGATTTATTTTCTTGCTTACCATCTTTTTTCAATGGCAATTATAGTCTCTTTCTGGATCTGGGTGACCAATCATATCGATTTGCTTTTGTTCGAATCTATTGATGTTAGAGACCACATGCGTAGTGTTTTGCCCGGTAAAATGGGCGTTGGAGTGCTGATTTATATTTTGATTGCAATATTCTATTACTCTTTTTACTATTACGATAGGTTGAAGGAAAAATCGAAGGAAGAAACAAGGTTGAAAGAGTTGGTAACACAAACTCAGCTTAATGAGTTAAAATCACAAATCAACCCTCATTTCCTGTTCAATAGTTTGAATTCCATTTCGTCGTTAACAATGACAGAGCCCGAAAAAGCTCAGGATATGGTAATAAAACTATCAAATTTTCTTCGGTATTCTTTAAAGCATAAAGAGAACCAGTTGGTGTCATTATCGCAGGAAATTGATCATATTAAATTGTATCTCGATATCGAAAAAGTTCGATTTGGCGATAAGCTTCAGGCTAATTTCGAAATTTGTGACTGTGCCGATTGCTTAATCCCTAACATGATTCTCCAGCCGTTGTACGAAAATGCAATAAAATACGGTGTTTACGAAACAACAAAGCAGGTGGTGATTCAAACAAATGCACGGAAAGCTGGCGATATGTTAATCTTTACATTAAGTAATAATTACGACGACGATGCCGTGTCGAAAAAAGGAGAGGGAATCGGATTGCTGAATATCCGGAAACGCCTTGGCCTTGTTTATGGCGACACAACTTATTTGTCGGTGAAAAATGAAAATCAGATATTTACAGTAACTTTATCGATACCTCAAAAAATTTAATAGTTATGAACGGTAAAATTCGTACCATCATTGTTGAAGATGAACTTTTGGCTAGAAACCTTCTGAAAAGTTACCTTGGTGGTCATGAGAAAATTGAAATTATTGCTGAGTGCGAAAATGGCTTCGACGGATTAAAAGCAATTAATGAGATGAAACCTGATTTGGTTTTTCTTGATGTGCAAATGCCAAAACTCACAGGCTTTGAGATGCTTGAGTTGCTTGAACACAAGCCAGAAATAATCTTTACCACAGCTTACAATCAGTTTGCAATTAAAGCTTTTGAGCAACATGCTGTCGATTATTTGCTAAAACCTTTTCCTAAGGATAGGCTTATGGTAGCTGTTGAGAGAGCGATAGAAAAAATTGATGGAAACAAAGGTGGCGATATTCCTGTTGACAAATTAACAGAAGCTCCTGATTCAGATTTTATTGAGAGAGTGGTTGTTAAAGATAAAAGCAAGATTCATATTATTCCTGTTGAGCAAATTAGGTATATTGAATCGCTTGACGATTATGTTATGATTTACACAAACGAAAAACGGTTTGTGAAGCAGAAAACAATGAAGTTCTTTGAAGATCATTTGAACCCCGATGAGTTTATTCGCATTCACCGTTCGTATATAGTAAAAGTTGTAGAAATAGCAGAGATTCAGCAGTATGAAAAGGAATCTCACATTGTTATTCTTAAAACCGATCATACAAAACTTAAGGTAAGCAAAACAGGTTATAAGAACTTGAAGGAAGCTTTGAATTTTTAAGTTTTTTTCGATATAAAAACAAAGGCTGCAATTAACTTGTGGCCTTTTGTTTTGCGATAGGGTATGTGTATAAA
>CAZRXT010000379.1:0-2521 GCA_964604035.1 uncultured Prolixibacteraceae bacterium
GTATTTGTTTTATTTGTTGTCACCTCCAAACAAATAATTTAAGAAAAATAGAATGGAAAAAATGTTATTACTTGGTGCGGAAGCCATAGCACAGGGAGCTATTGACTCAGGGATAAGTGGAATATACGCCTATCCGGGAACTCCTTCAACCGAAATTACAACCTATGTACAGGAGTCGAAGGAGGCAAAAGAGAAAGGCATACGGTCGAGCTGGTCTACAAACGAAAAAACAGCTTACGAAGCAGCCTTGGGAATGTCGTTAGTTGGTAAGAGAACAATGATTTGCATGAAGCATGTGGGGCTAAATGTTGCTGCCGATGCTTTTGTTAATTCAGCAGTTACTGGTGTTCATGGTGGTGTAATTCTGGTTGTCGCCGACGATCCATCGATGCATTCATCTCAGAACGAGCAAGATTCAAGGTTTTTTGGAAAATTTGCTTTGATTCCGGTTATTGAGCCCTCCAATCAGCAAGAGCTTTACGATTCTGTTCGTTTTGGTTTCGACCTTTCCGAAAAATATCGGTTGCCGGTAATGCTTAGGGTTACAACCCGGTTGTCTCATTCTCGTTCGGGGATAGTTCGGAATTATTCGGTAGCTCAAAACGAATTTAGCTTGCCTAAAGATCCTTTTCAGTTTATGCTTCTGCCGGCTTTGGCCCGAAAAAAATATCACAACCTTTTAGAAACACAGTCTCTTCTTGAAGAAGAATCAGACAATTCGGCTCTTAATACACTCGAAATAAATAACGAAGGAGGACAAGGTGTAATTGCTTTTGGTATTGGGTATAACTATTTGATGGAAAATATCTCAGCCGAAAAATCGAACTACAATATTTTAAAGGTTTCGCAATACCCACTTCCACGAAAGAAGGTTGAAAAACTTTTCAAAAGCTCGTCGAGGGTATTGATTCTTGAAGAAGGTTATCCAATTTATGAAGAACTATTGCGTGGATATTTGTCTGTTGGTGGTGCTACGCCAATTGATGGCCGCTTAAATGGGGTGGTTGTTCGCGAGGGTGAACTCGATCCGGATAATGTTGCAAAAGCACTAGGACTAAGCAGCAAGAATATCAATCCTCTTCACGAATTAATTGTTAACAGGCCTCCACAATTGTGTCAGGGTTGTAGCCACCGCGATATGTACGATGAGTTGAACGAAGCCCTTGCCGGCGTTGCCAATAAACACGTTTTTACCGACATTGGTTGCTACACGCTGGGTGCTTTGCCTCCTTACAATGCCGCTAATTCATGTGTCGATATGGGTGCGTCGATTACAATGGCAAAAGGTGCTGCCGATGCTGGCTTTCATCCTGCTGTTGCCGTTATTGGCGATTCAACATTTACCCACTCTGGAATTACGGGCTTACTCGATGCTGTGAACGACAAATCGAAAGTGACAATCATTATTTCTGATAATTCAACAACCGCAATGACTGGCGGACAAGATTCGGCAGGTACCGGAAAGTTGTTCGATATTTGTTTGGGCGTTGGTGTCGAAAAAGAACATATCCGAACTTTCGAACCGCTAGGGAAATATCATGCCGAAAATGTTGCAATTCTGAAAGAAGAGATTGCTTACGACGGTGTTTCAGTTATTATTGCTACCCGCGAGTGTATTCAGACACAGTTGCGTAGAAAGAAAACTGAGAAAAAAGATGAACCATTAGTCCGTAATTGTAATCATTAAGAACATGAAGAAAGACATTATATTAGCCGGTGTTGGCGGACAAGGAATTTTGTCCATCGCAGCTGTAATTGATTCGGCTGCACTCTCGTTGAATTACAACGTAAAGCAAGCCGAAGTGCATGGCATGAGCCAACGTGGCGGTGCAGTTCAGTCGCACCTCCGCATTTCGAGCAGCGAAATATTTTCCGACCTGATTGGGTTGAAACAAGCTGACCTGATTATTTCGGTTGAACCAATGGAAAGCCTACGGTATTTGCCTTTCCTTGCCGAAGATGGCTGGGTAATTACAAGTAAAGATTGCTTCAAAAATGTACCGAATTATCCCGACGAAGCTGAACTTTTTGCCCAGATCGACACATTGACAAAGAAAGTAGTTGTTGATGCCGAAGCTCTTGCCCGCGAGGCTGGTTCGGCTAAGGCTTCAAATATTGTGATGTTGGGCGCAGCTGCTCCTTTTTTAGGAATCTCGGTCGAAGCATTTAAGGCTGCCATTGAAACAATTTTTGCAGCTAAAGGCCAGAAGATTATTGATATGAACATCCGTGCATTTGAAGCTGGTTTGGCTTGTTCTGCTGGGAAATAAATTTTTTTGAATTCACTTTAGGCGAAAAATATTTCGCACTTAAAATATTGAACCGACAATTTCGAGTTGCGACCACAAATGGTTGAGCTTTAAATTGTCGGTTTTTTTTGTTGATAAACCTGCTCTTGTTTTCCTGAAATTTCGGCTGCTTTCAAAAAAAATATAAAGCAAAGGACAATCGATTGCACAAAAGTATTATTTTTGATCCATGGAAAACAAAAAGGCAACCATACACCATATTGCTGCAAAGT
>CAZRXT010000380.1:0-2517 GCA_964604035.1 uncultured Prolixibacteraceae bacterium
TGCATTTCAATACCGAATGCGATGCCATGGCCAAAGCAAAACTGATCCCTTTTTTAATGAAATTGGCACAAGAAGAGTCGCTTGCGTTAAAATTGGGCACTGATTTCACCTTAAAACAAAAAGAAGGAACGGAAGAGTTACAGGTGGTGTTTGGCTAAAAACCTATATAGATTAACGTGTCTTTTTGAAAGCACACTAAGCACTAATCCTCACGATTATTTGAAACCGCTTCTAAATTCGCGTGGAGTACATTGGTTTATTTTGCGAAAGGCGGCATTGAACCTGCCAATTGAATTAAAACCACATTCGAACGAGATATCTGCAATGCTTTTATCTGTCGAAATCAGCATCCGTTGAGCATGTGATATTCGTTCCTGAACGATGTATTCGTTTAGCGTTACCCCAAAAGCCTTCTTGAAAATTGAGTTGGCATAATCGGGATGCAAGCCAACTTCGTTCCCAATATCAGAAACTTTTATTGTGCTCGAATAATTTTTGGCAATATACATAGCAATTCGTTCTACCTTACTGATATCGCTCGAATGGATTTGTGAACGTTCAATTGTTTTTGTAGGCTGAATTTTATTCGCCATTCTTAAAAGCCGGGCATTGATTTCGAGCAATGTAGCCTGTTGTGCTTGTTTAACCGAGAGATCGTTCAACCAAGATTTAAAGAGAAATTCATCATAAACAGCTTGTTCACCAGCCGATTCAACAACAATCTCTCCTTTCAAAACCTTATCGACTAATATTGAAGGCAGTTTCCATTCTAAAAACTGAGACAAGGGAATTGTACAAACAAAATAGGGAACAGCATCAGTAAATTCAATGATTTGATGAGGAACAAGTCCCCAAAAAATGGCCAAACTATTTTCAGGTATCGCCACTTTAGCTCCCTGAAAAAGATAGGTTATGCCACTTTCGGGAAAGTAGTTTATTTCAATCTCGTTGTGCCTGTCGGGTTTCCTCATCAAATCGGGCATCCACAATTCACAAGTCAATCCGTAAGGCTTAAATTCTCCTCGGTGCTCATCAAAAGCTTTTAATATCTCGGAATTCAACATGTTTTTCTTTAAATCTGATTAGTTTTAGCCACAAATCGAGCATAAATTTACATTCTAATTTTAATAATTGAAAAATGAAATGGTTGTCTTTTCCTGGAAAAATGAAAATTAAAAGCATCGCTTTAATTGTTCTTACCTTATTTCTGTCTCAAGCATACGCGAATAAAAAAATTGAGCAGAAAAATTTAAAACCACGAATAGTAGTTCTAACCGATATTGCTCCCAACAATATTGAACCTGATGATATGGAGTCGATAATAAGACTGTTGGTTCATGCCGACCAGTTCGAGATAGAAGCACTTATTGCCACAACGGGTTGGAGTAATACAGGAAATGGTGAACGTATCGACCTAATTCACGATGCACTAAATGCTTATGAAAAAGATTTACCAAATCTAATGAAAAGGTCAAATCAGCAAATATTTGCAAAAGATGAATTGAAACAGGATATTGGTTACTGGCCATCAATCGATTATTTAAAGTCGCGAACCGTATTGGGTAGCACAAAAATGGGCATGAAATTCATTGGTGAAGGCAACGATTCCGATGGAAGCAATTTAATTATTCGCATGGCCGATGAGAATGACGAACGTCCAATTTGGATTTCGGTTTGGGGCGGCGGCAATACTTTTGCACAAGCTATTTGGCGCGTACAACAAGAGCGATCGCCCGAGGAGTTAAAAGCTTTTTTACGCAAGTTCCGCATTTATACCATCACCGACCAAGACAGGCCATGGTCGCAAGGCGACACCATTAATTATGCTAGTAGCTCTCATCAATGGATGAGGAAATTGGATAAAGATTTGCTATTTTTTTGGGATGAATGCGCTTGGAAACATCAAAACAGTACTGGTGTTAATAATTGGAACGAGTACGCACTTCATATCCAAAATCATGGCAACCTCGGTGCCTTGTACCCAAAGTACAAATGGGGCGTTGAAGGCGATACCCCAGCTTTTATGCACTTAATGCCCAATGGACTTTCGAACCCCGAAATTCCAAATCAAGCCAGCTGGAGTGGCTATTTTGAGTATGGTTTAGGTCGCGATAGCCTTACCTATTGTTACACCAATTACACAGGAGAACCTTATGCGATTGGTACAAAATATTTTAACTATTTCTATCCTGCAATATTCAACAACTTTGCTGCCCGCATGGATTGGGCTAACGAAGGAAAAGGAAATCGTAACCCAGTTGTCATCGTTAATGGTAAAGCAGGAATCGATCAGTTGACGATTGAAAAGAAAAGTGGGAAAAAAGTTTTACTCGATGCTTCAAAATCATTCGATTTAGAAGGTGATCAGTTAAGTTTCAAATGGTGGGTTCAGCCTGAAGCAGGAAGCTACAAAGAAGACCTTTCGATACAAACAATTAGTCAGGGGAAAGCTTCAATAAACCTGCCGTCCGACTCAGCAGGCAAAACCATTCATGTAATTTGTGAAGTTACCGATAA
>CAZRXT010000381.1:0-2509 GCA_964604035.1 uncultured Prolixibacteraceae bacterium
GGGAAAACAAATTCCTCAATTTTCTTCATGATTGAAATTCTGTTCGGATCCATTTTGGTCCTTTTCTTTTTCAGAAATGAGTAGGAGAAAGGCGAGAAGCGTTCGAAAGATGCTGAATACTCATTACTGAAGTATTGCTGATTTAATCCTACGGCTTCGTTTGTCATGAAATTCAAACTTTTGATCATTAGACCTTTCATCGCTTCGAGCTCTTCGCCCTGAAAACAACTCAGGTCGGTCATCACCTCATTGCTGAACGAGAGCGTCCGGTTGGTAAATTCTTCAAGGTTGCCTGTTTTTGCTGCACGGGTGAAAATTGTTTCAAGCTGACCATCCATATCTTCTTTGAGGTCTTGAATGTCGTCGATGAATTGAAGGAAAGTCCCAAACCCAAAGCAAAACCATTCTTGTCCTTTGGTCATGGTTCCGTTTATCAGGTATCCATCGGCAAGCACCGATGTGCCACCTTTTTCAATGCAAATAGAGAGTAAGTCTCTGTTTGTGAGCTCTTTTTTATCGCCGAGCAATACTATGCTTTTGGTTTGCGCGTCCTGAATTGCCAGTAAACTTTCGTAAACATCTGGGTAGATTTCTCGGCTCCAGTCGCTTTCAATCATCGATACCAAATCGAAAATTGCACGTTCGTGACTATTTTTTGGCAGGATAATCTCTCCGCTAAGCCTCATTCTAAATCGTTTGCTGAATTCTATCTTGTCTTGTTTTGTGATGGACGGATTGTCGAGATAATTATCGGAGTAGGGGTACAACATGCTATACGCGAAAATAGAAGGCGTAACTTGTACCGGTTCTTGCATCATTATTTGCAGACTGTTGATAATCCACAGGTTGCGGCAAGCCTGAAAAACATCGTCCATCTTTACATCAGGGTCAAAGTTGCGAGCCATTCGCATAAAATCTTTCGTTGCGCTGGTAAATCCTTTTTCCGACATCATTGCAAGTTCACTATCTCGAAAGTTAAAAGCGTTTTTTGCAAAGGCCATTATGTTTTGTTTGAATTGAAGTTTTAGCTCTTTGTGTGCATAATAATCCGATTTTCCGGTCATTGCACTGCTTTTGACTTTCTTCGAAAACTGATCTAATTCTTCTTCTCTTTTAAATTTTTCGGCAACGGAAATTTCTTCTCCCAGTTTAGGAAACAGAGTAGATGATCGTTCCCACAGGTTTATAAAATCGTCGACGTAAAGGCTAATGTTCATGACTTAATTTTCTGGTTCAGATTAAATGATGATACAAAGCACTTCATTTTTCATCGAAAATGTCAGAATTAAAAGGCGAATAGTCGAATTTTACCTGTAGATGTAGCAACCCAAAAGGTTAGTTAGTTGTTAATCTGTTTTGATTATTGAAATTCGATATATATATATAAATGATAAAGCTTAAAAGTTTTTTTAGTACCGCACTTGTTGGTGGACTGGCTGCAATACTTCCTCTTGGAATTATTGTTTTTATTTTCAGATGGATAATAGGGCTTGTTGAGAAGTATTTGAAGCCACTTGTTTCGTTGTATGAGACTGATTCTTCATTGGGAAAATTTGCTGTTTACTTGATTCTTGTTGTCGCAATTCTTGCCATCTTTTTCTTTGTCGGGTTATTCATTCAAACCAGGATTGGAAATTTTGTACGTAACCATATTGAACGTATTTATTTGATGAAAATTCCTGGATACAAAACTGCCCGCGATGTTGTGATGCAGTTCATGGGTGGGACCCGTTCCTTTTTTTCCGAAGTTGTTCTTGTTGATGTTTATGGCAATGGAAATCTTCAAACAGGTTTTATAACTGATGAATTTGAAGATTATATAACGGTTTTTATTCCAACGGCTCCTAATCCAACATCAGGTTTCATATTTCATTTATCGCGCGAGAAAGTGTTCAAGTGCAATATCCCTGTTGATGTGGCCATTAAGTCGATAATTAGTTGCGGAGCTGGATCGAGGGATGTGATTACAACCAAAGAAGACGAACCGTTAAAAAAAGATCACAAAAAATAGTTGATTAATTGTTACAACCGCCGGAGGTCTTTTAATTCTTCGACGGTTGTAATGTTTATATTATCAATGATTTAATATTATTTTGTTCCTTATTTTTCCTCGTTCTGTTTCAAGTTCAACAAAATAGATTCCTGATTTAATTTTCGATAGATCAACCTCTTTCTGGTTGCTGTTTTCCTTTATCAGTTTTCCATCTACATTGAATATTTTCAGTGTGAAATCTTTGTCGCAATTAATGTTCAGGGTGTTTTTAACCGGATTTGGATAGAAAGAAATTACATTAATTTCCTGATCGTCGATCCCTGTACGATATATTTCGATGTAGTTGGTTTTTGTGATAGAGTTGTTGCCATAACTATTTAGTGCTTTTAAAGTTACCTCATACACCCCAGCATTGTTGTATGTTATTGTCGGATTTTGCAACGTTGAACTTGAGGGTGAGCCACCTTTGAAAGTCCAGTTCCACGAAGTTGGATTATTTGAACTTGCATCGATAAA
>CAZRXT010000382.1:0-2504 GCA_964604035.1 uncultured Prolixibacteraceae bacterium
GTAAGTTTGTGTGGATGTATTAGTTATATGGCATTATGATTCATGCGCAAATATTACAGTTTCAATTCTAAATTATACTAATTATGAGAAAGTTATTGACAGTATTATTCTTTTTAGCAATTCTTTTCAATGCATGTGAAAAGGAGAATAGCAATATCCAGACTATTGCTAAAATTGAAGGTGTAGTGCAAAAAGGACCATTTTTAAACGGCACATCTCTTAGTATTTATGAGTTGAACAGCGATTACGCCCCAACGGGCAAAACCTATTCAACTCAGTTGTTGGATAACAGCGGGACATTTCTGTTGAAAGATGTTTTGCTGATTTCTGAGTACGTTCAGTTCAGGGCAGACGGCTATTATTTCAATGAAATTACAGGCCAAAATTCTAATTCTCAGCTAACGTTGCATGCTTTTTCCGATATTTCTAACAGGTCAATGGTAAACGTGAATATTTTATCGCATTTAGAAAAAGGTCGCATAGAATATTTGGTTTCTGGCGGAATGACTTATTTTGATGCTAAGAAACAAGCAGAGCAAGAAATTCTTAATGTTTTTTCAATTTCAAAATCGGACATTTCAGCTTTTGATTCATTGGATATTTCAAAAGAGGGAGAGAATAATGCCATTTTATTGGCAGTATCAATAATCACACAAGGTTTTAGAACTGAATCAGAATTGAGTGACTTACTTGCAAATATTGCCACAGACATTCGACAAGATGGCCAATTAAATAGTGCTTCACTGGGAAGTTTGCTTATTAACGATGCACGGTTGCTTGATTTAGAACAAATACGCGCGAATATTGAAAATAGATATATGAATCTGGGAATGAATGTAACCATCCCAAATTTTGAGAAATATATAAAACTGTTTATGGACAGTAGCAAATACGAAATTTCAAACAATATTGAATATCCCGAATTTAGTAGCTATGGTGAAAATATCCTGTTTGGAGATAAAACTGAGTTTAGTTCTAAGTTAAGTTTAGCTGCAAATTTGCCAAAGGGTACATCATTGAAGATTGTTATTAAAGGTGGCATTTGGGCCTTTTGGACGAATCCTGATGGTCCCAAAAATTGGTCATATAATGTATATCGTTTTGAGACAGAACAACAAACGTTTACGGCAATTGAATCAGGCACAAGTTGTGATTTGAAATTTGACTTTTTCACAGGCGACACAATTGAGTTTTATGAAAATAATTCTGTTTCACCGACTAGATTTAAAACTTTTAGCAAATAACGCCATACAACAAAAACATATATCAATTAGCTCCAATGAACTCCTTTTGGTCGTTTGCCGTCTTGCTAATGCCGATTTCACCTTCGGTGATTTTCAATTCAATTAGCATCACCGAACAAACTTCATCAGAGGATATTGAAACAATGTTCACCGAAGGTAGAATCCGGCGATGCAAGCAACCAGTAAACGAAAGATCAGTGGAGTCAATCCCCTATTTCGCGTTAAAAAACTGTAGATTTGTACATCGTTGCGTCGGTTAGCAAAAATTTTAAAAGCCAAAAAAATGATCAATGAAGCAAATTTGTTTTCTTCTATTACCTTTTCTAATGTTTGCATCTTGCAATAAAAATCAGCCATTAGAATCAAACTATCCCGTTGACGAAAAAGTAGTGATTGAAAATCAATCCTATGGCACTAATGCAAGAAATGTAATGGATGTTTATCTTGCAAAGAATAGAACTTCCATTACCAAAACGGTGATTTTCATTCACGGCGGAGGATGGAAAGAGGGAGACAAATCAGACTTTAAGGATTTTGCTTCATTTTTTGCAGATTCCAGTATCAATTCCATTACAATGAATTATCGTTATGCAGATGCTTCGAGTGGAATTGGCTATAATGAAATATTGGATGATATCGGAAATGTTATTTCATTTATGAAAAGCAATAGCAAGAAGTTTGGAAGTGATTTTAATGAAATTACTCTATTTGGTGCAAGTGCTGGAGGTCATTTAGCGTTGTTGCATGCTTATAAGAATGGAAATATCAAAAGTGTTGTTTCTCTTTCAGGCCCTACCGATTTTAACGACAACGATATTTTATCTATTAATGGATTACCTGAATTGATAAATAATATTGTTGGAAACGACAGTTTTGAAAAGAGAAGCGAAGCAAGCCCTATAACTTATGCAAACAATATTACAACTTTCTTGTATCATGGAAAGCTGGATACAATTGTTCCATATAGTCAGTCAGAAAAACTCTTTCGCAAGATAATCTCATTAAACGCAGAAAATAAATTAACTCTATTTGCAAATTGTGGACACGGGTTTAACGATGAAACAATAGCTCAAATATTTAGCGAAACGATAGACTTGGTTAAAGAATAACACTTTCCGACAAAAACGATATATCAATTAGCTTCACTGAATTGTGGACGTGATCGATACCTTTTTCATTATATTCTCACAGCACAACCAATGAAATAGAATAAAAGACAATAACCTTTCTGATAAAAATCACCTTTACCAATCTTAAGAG
>CAZRXT010000383.1:0-2504 GCA_964604035.1 uncultured Prolixibacteraceae bacterium
TCGCCCATTTTCTTTGCCCAACAAATCTCCCATTTCTCTTTATCATCACGAATCCTCGAATAAATCAACGTCATGTTATCGTCGTAAATTTTTGGATAAGAAATGCCCCCATTGTTGATCTCAGTATTCAGTTTTTCGGGTTGAAGCCACTTTTCGGATGCGCTGTCGATTTGGCTCACCCAAATTTCCCCTGTCGAAAAATCTTCGAGCTTTTTAATCTCTACATTCCGGGTGAAATTCAAACTTCGGTTATTGCCCGAAATCGAAGGATGGTTTTCATTGAGTTCGCTGTTGATAGTTGCGCCCAAATTTATTGGTGCTGAGAATTTTCCATTTTCAACGTTGCAGAAATAGAGGTCCATTCCCCCTTTTGAATCGGAGAAATTAGCAGAAAAGTAAAGGTGAAGGCCATCGAAACTAAAACAAGGGGCATCTACCTTCATGTTCTCGCCAATCAGTTGGTTTATAGCAGGAATTGGATCGGCAGCTCCCCAACTACTTTCAAGGTAAGGACGCAAAGCCAGCTTAACAACAGGAAGGCTCTTCTTCGGACAATCGACCACAACCATTTTTAAGCCATCGGGACTGATAGCAAAGCTCACAGGATTTACAACACCCAACAAATTAATAGGTTGCAATTCGGTTTTTTCGGCTCCGGAACTAAAAAACACAACGGATAATAACGCAAAGAGGGTGAGTATTTTGTACATATCATTTACTTTTCAACGTGTTAAGATATTCGTCGGGAGTAAAAACTGGCAATTCAGATTCCTTAAAATCTTTTCCATTTCGAGTAATTAGTATATTACAGTCAGTTCCCACTGCACAATAGTATTGTAAGGAGTCCTCAAAATCTCGAAACTTTGATGAAAGTCCTTTGTCGATTACTTTATCTGTCAAGTCCGACGTTTCAGCAATTACTTTGAACTTTCTGATTTTTTCTTTAACCAACACTCCGGTTTCGAATTTTGAAAGCAAGTAATATACAGTTGAATATGTTAGTGCGGAAACTACTAATTGTATTTTCCCTTTGTCGGCAAGTGTAGCAATTTTGGCAATTGAATTATAATATGGTTCACGTTCACCTAATAAGTCGACAACTACATTTGTATCCAAAAAAAGTTTGTCACTCATTTGTATTTCTCCTCTAAATGGTCACGATATACTTTTCTATCATCAAAATCAGCAGGAATTTTAACACCTGTTCTAAAACTCTTGACATAAGGAGATATTTCAATGTCGTTCTCCGATTGAATTTCATCTGTCGCAATTAATGTTTTAAGGTAAGATTCAATCATGCCCGACAAACTTCTCTTATGTGATGACGCATATTCTTTTGCCTTATCAATCACATATTTGTCTAATTTCAATGTCAATTTTGTGTCCATAATTCAAATTTTTATACGTACAAATATAACACACCAATCCGTGCGAATCAAGTTTCTAATTCAGTTTGAGGTTACCGATTAAAGAGGCGAAAAGATATATATCAGGTTGAACTGTTGCGAATTGTCGACTTTTGAATTGGCAACATGGAAACTCCACGAGAATGTCCCTTTTACATGTTTCGTATTTAACGGTGTAAAGTAAAGATCGGTACGAATGTAGCGCGTCGTGTGGTTAAAGAATTCATCGCCAAAAGCAAAGTTGTGTGGCGATCCAAAATTGAGAACCGACTTCGCACCAAAGCCTTTATAGGCGGCATGAAAATCGACATAAGCCGAGTTTACAACGTCAAATGCCAACCCGTTGCCCCTGTCGCGATACAGCGAATTGAGAACTCCTGCTTTAAGTGTTAAGATATTGAGCGGAACAATCGACGAGAAATTGTAACCCACCAATGCCAACACGCCCATGTAATCTTTGATGTGTTCGCCTTCTAACCGTTGGAAATTAGGCCGGTTATGAAACAGATACCAATACCCTTCGGCAATGAAATTCCCCGGAGTTGCTACTCCCGAAACACCTGCCATAAACTGCTCGCGCTTCACCGAATCGATGCGGCTAACCCAATCGACAAACACATTGGCATTCCAGTCAGGCTTTTTATAACCAAGGAACAACCCATCGACGGTAGGGTTGTAATACCCATATTTTTCGGAAAGTATGGCAACGGGGAAATCGATTACACTGTTACGGGGATATGCTCCCATGTTGAATTTCCACAACCCATTATCGACCGAATAATAGAGAATTGGATGCAACTCTTTGCCGGGAAACTCGGTTCCAAACTCGTAGAGATAACTTAATCCGGCACGGATATGGTGAATGGAATCGATGCTTGTTCCAATGTCGAAACCTATGCGGCTCCCTAAAATTGTTTCAGGCTCGCTGTAACCACTGAAAAACTCGCGGTTGTCGCCAATTCCTTCAAACTGCAAACCGTATTCAACCTTTTGGGCAAACAAACCCAACGAAAAAAACAGCAAAAACGATATCGTCAGAAAAATGATCTTCATTGTAGTAAGTGAATAAGTGCTAAAGATATGCTAATCGGCGAAAAA
>CAZRXT010000384.1:0-2483 GCA_964604035.1 uncultured Prolixibacteraceae bacterium
GTAATGCGCAGACTTCCTTCGCAAAGCGCAACTTTTGAGCGGTCGCGAACAATTACACCCTCGTTCATAAGGTACTCAAATTTTTCGCGGGCAGTGTCCATTTTTACCAACAAGAAATTGGCATTGCTTGGATAAACCTTTTGCACAAAGGATAATTTTTTCAGCTCTTCGGCCAGTTTTCCACGCTCTGCAATAATGGTTTTTACCCAAGACTCTTTTTCTTCAACGTTTTGCAACGATTGCATTACACGTTGTTGGGTAAGTTGGTTGATGTTGTACGGGTATTTGATTTTGCTCAGAATTCTAATGATTTCGGGCGAAGCAAAGGCAATTCCTAAACGGATTCCGGCTAAGCCCCAAGCTTTCGAGAAAGTTTGTAATACCACTAAGTTGGGGTATTTGTCCAAATCGGCAAGTAGGGTTGTGCCGGGCGCAAAGTCGATGTAAGCCTCGTCGACAATTACAATTCCATTGAAGCCTTTTATCACTTTTACTATTTCATCGCGGTCGAGGCTGTTGGCTGTTGGGTTGTTGGGCGAACAAAGAAACAGCAGTTTCGATTTGTCGTCAGCAACAGCAAGTAACTTCGATGCTTCTATTTGATAATCATCGTTCAGCAATACTTTGCGAATTTCAATGTCGTTTATGTCGGCCGAAACCGTGTACATGCCATACGACGGCTCCATGATTATTGAATTGTCGATGCCCGGGTTGCAAAAGGCGCGGTACAGCAAGTCGATAGGCTCGTCGCTACCGTTGCCCAGAAAAATCTGGTTGAGTTGAACGCCCTTGATTTCGGCGATGCGTTTTTTCACTTCCTGTTGGTAGGGATCGGGATAGCGGTTGTAGCCTGTATCGTAGGGGTTTTCGTTGGCATCGAGAAATACCGACGCACTGCCGCTAAACTCGTCGCGTGCCGAAGAGTAGGGTTTTAGGTTGGCTATGTTTTTCCGAAGAAGAACCCCTAAATTAGCTGGTGCTGAACTTCGTTTCCCTAAAGGGGACTTTTTAGAGTCTGCGCTATTGTTATTGTCGTTCATTTTAATTCAATTTTGTTTTTGTTCGATTCTTTCTTTTGCATCAATTAAGGCATGTTGAAGTTTTGCTTCAAGCACATGTTTGGGTGGGAGTTCGGTCCAATACTCCGCCACCATTATACCATCTTTGTGCATTTCAAGCAGTTCAATTTGTTCCTTACTTGCTTCTGTACAAAGAATTAAGCCGATTGGAGCTTGTTCTCCCTCTTGGCGTTCGTATTTGTTCAACCATTTGAGGTACAGCTCCATTTGACCTTTATATTTGGCTTTAAACTTGTCTATTTTTAATTCAATGGCTACCAGACGTTTCAGCTTTCGGTGATAAAACAACAGATCTAAATTGTGGTCATCACCATCTATTATCATCCGTTTTTGTCGTTCAACAAAAGTAAACCCATTCCCAAGCTCCATTATAAAAAGCTCAATATCTTTAAGAATGGCTGTTTCCAGATCATTTTCGAGATAGCCATCTTTCAATCCGAGAAAATCAAGAAAATAAGGATCTTTAAAAATGTTGTGCTCGATTGAATTGCAATTCAATATTTGCAGATTTGCATTTTCTGTCCGATGATAGATTTTCAAACCAATTTGTTTTCTTAATTCTCTTACCCCAATAATTTTGTCGTAAGCAAATTGGCCATAAAAGTCACGCTCTTTCTGATCTTTTATTGGTATAAGTGCCAAGAAATGAGACCAAGATAAATGTCGTGACAGTGTAACGACTTTTTCAATATCACTAAATGTCTCTGTAAATTGGATCATCCTCCGAAGGTTTTTTTCCTCGTAGTTCTGACCATATTTTCCAACCAATTCTCGTGACAGTGTAACGACAATTTGTTTTCCGTAGTCGGCCCGTTGGTTGTTTAGAACGTGGTTTAATATTTTGTGTCCGATGCCCCAGAAAAGCACAGTTAGAGAGCTGTTTGCTTGAGCAATAACCTGAGCTTTTGTCTTTTCAATCAGATCGATTAACTCATTTAATAGTTCGTTTTGCTTTTCGGGTACAATTGACATAATCTTGTTTCTTTTATTTCTCCATTCTCAAAGTTGCAGCATTCTTGTGTGCAAACAAATGTTCGGCTTCGGCCATTTGCTCAATAACTGGTCCCAGATTTTGGATGCCTTCTTTGGAAATTTCCTGAAAGGTGATTTTGCGTATGAAACTGTCGAGGTTTACACCGCTGTAACTGGTTGCCCATCCGTTGGTTGGTAGCGTGTGATTGGTTCCCGAAGCGTAATCGCCGGCACTTTCGGGGGTGTAATTGCCAAGGAAAATTGAACCAGCATTGATGATTTTTTCAGCCACTTCGGCATAATTTTTCATTTGGATGATGAGGTGTTCGGCAGCGTACAGGTTCATCATGTCGATCATTTCCTGTTCGGTTTCAACCAAGAATATTTTGCTGTTATCCAAAGCTTTCAGTGCGTAATCCATGCGTGGAAGAA
>CAZRXT010000385.1:0-2479 GCA_964604035.1 uncultured Prolixibacteraceae bacterium
GTCTCAACCATTTCGATCAATAATTTTTCAGTCTCAATTTTTGAAACCTGAACGTTTCCGTGTGGGTCACGATCGAGGGTAAGTTGTGTTGCAATGCCTTCGGGCAACGAACGGAAAACAACAGATGAAGTTGAGCTAAGTTTTTCAGCAATCCAGTCGATTTGATGCGATTTTTTTACATGTTGGAAAGCCTGAGCTGTAGCAGTTCCTTCGGCCAAAAGATCGTTAAGCTCGTCGATCAATATTTTCATTTCAGGAATAAACTCAATCAAACCTTCAGGAATTAATGCAATACCGAAGTTTTCTCCGTTTTCGGCACGTTTTGCAATTACATCAGCAATATAATCAACAACTTCGCTCAAAGTTTGCTTCTTTTCTGCAATTTCTTCTGAAATAAGGCAGATATTTGGCTGAGTTTGAAGAGCACATTCCAAACCGATATGAGAAGCCGAACGCCCCATCAATTTAATGAAGTGCCAATATTTTTTTGCAGAGTTAGCATCGCGCATAATGTTGCCAATCAACTCAGAATAAACTTTGCAAGCAGTATCAAAACCGAAAGAGGTTTCAATCATTTCATTTTTCAAGTCACCATCAATAGTTTTTGGACAACCAATTACCTGAACGCCTGAGTTGATATTTGCATAATACTCAGCTAACACACAGGCATTTGTATTTGAATCGTCGCCACCAATAACAACAACTGCATTGATGCCAAGCTTTTTACAGTTTTCCAACCCTTTATCAAACTGTGCAATTTCTTCGAGTTTAGTACGTCCAGAACCGATAATATCGAAACCGCCGGTATTTCTGTACTCATCAATAAATTCGGCTGTAAGTTCTACATACTTATTATCAACAAAACCACCTGGGCCTCCAAGAAAACCGTAAAGTTTACTGTCGGAGTTCAATGCTTTCAACCCATCGAACAAACCAGAAATAACATTGTGTCCACCAGGAGCTTGACCGCCAGAAAGAATAACACCAACATTGGTTGCAGGCAACTGTGCCTTTACATCAGCTGATTCGAAAGTAATTAATGGTAACCCATAAGTATTTGGGAAAAGTTCCTTGATTTCAGCCTGATTGGCTACCGACTCGGTTTTCTTACCCTCAACAACTTTAACGTTTCCTTTTAAAGCTTTTGGAAGTTTAGGCTCGTATTTTGCCCTCTCTTGTTGTAATGCGCTAATTGCCATTTTATAATAGTTTATAGTTATTTAGATTAATAAAAAAAACGGCTAAAAATAATTAATTTGATGGATTAGACGATCAATTATTTTTAATTATAAATTTTTTAACCATTTTCAAAACAATAAGTTAACCTTACATGGTGAGAGTTAGAAAGCCATGTTGGGTTCATTTTGCGGAAAGTCAATATTTTAATATCAGGACCAATGTTTAATCTGAAAATGTTGCTGATTGAATTTAAGGCTAAGGAAGCGAGCAATTTTCTAAAAAAGACAAGAGGCAATAAAATTTAAATTTATTGCCTCTTGTCTAACACGATTTCGTTGAAATCAGTTCAACATCATTTCAATTTTACCAGTCGATTGGCTTTCGGTAACTTTGTATGAACGAGCAAAATTCATAATGTTGTTCATGCAATAATCTGGAGCCTTGAATAATTCATCATCTTGTTTTTGACCATCAACAAATTGTTGAACTTTCTGACCTTTTTGAAATATGTTAACATTAAATTGTAGAGTAAAAATTTTCATCATAGGCACATTTAAATTCTTGTTTTATGAATCTAAAACGCTCCTATGATGAAAATATTGTGAAAGATTTAAAATTTATGCTTTTGTCAGAATTAATCCCCGTTCAGTAATAATCTTTCTAAGATTAATCAAAGCGTAACGCATCCTACCTAAAGCAGTATTGATGCTTACATCTGTCTGATCGGCAATTTCTTTAAAACTTAGCCCCAAATAATGGCGCATAATTACCACCTGTTTCTGATCATCGGGAAGTTCTTCAACCAAATCGCGCACATCATTCAGAATTTGCTCATTTATAATGAGATCCTCAATGTTCTCGTCAGAGAATTTTGGCGAATTAAATAAATCTACCTCTGAACCATCGTTCGAAAAAGTATTCATATTTTTTTCGCGCCTATAATGGTCAATAATCAAGTTGTGAGCGATACGCATCACCCAAGAAATAAATTTACCATTATCGGTGTATTTGCCCAGATTAAGAGAACGTACAACTTTGATGAAAGTATCTTGAAAGATATCTTCAGCCAGATGATAATTTTTTACATTAATAAAAATGTAAGAAAAAACTTTGTCTTTGTAGCGGCTAATGAGAATTTCGAGAGAAGTGTAATCACCACTCAAATATCTTTGTACCAACTCATTATCGCTCAGATTTAGTCTGTCGATCATTACCTATTTGTTTAAAGTTATTAAGGTAGAGTTGTTCCTATAGATATTCTCCTTTTGATTAAATGGTGAAACAAAATATTAACTTTGTG
>CAZRXT010000386.1:0-2463 GCA_964604035.1 uncultured Prolixibacteraceae bacterium
GCTGTTCAAGTAGTTGTCCGATTCATAAGTCCACAACATTTTTCCGGTGGAAGCATTAACGCCATGGAGCATAAAATCGTAGCTTCCAACGGCAATTATCTTTTGATTTCCAAATTCGATGTATGACGGAGCTCCCATAATCTGATTTCCGGTTTTGTATTCCCACTTTTTTTTGCCGGTTTTCAGGTCGAGAGCAAAGAGAGATCCTGAAAGATTTCCAAAATAAACAACCTCGTTCTGAATAATGGCCGGAGCTTCGATCGAATTTCCGGAGACGAATTTCCAAAGTAATTTTCCACCGAGGCTAAGGCAGAGCATGTCGCCATTGGTCGATCCTACAACAATTCTTCCATCGGCCACAACTGGTGCCGATTTAAAAATACCATCGGCATCGTAACTCCATATTTTTTTTATTTTCTGCGGAAAAACGACATTGGTTACTCCTTGCAACTGTGCATTTCCGCGAGGATTTGTCCAGCTGGATGTTGTTTTTGCCGGTAAAGAGAGTGTTCCAAGAAGGAGTAAGACAAGGGCAAAAAGTATTTTCGTCATTATTATATAGCTATTTATCTACCTTCAAAAATAACGTTTTTATTAGGCGATATTTCGGTGTCGCCCGTTATTGGGTTGTTAATTTGAAGAGAATGACTTAGAAAATAGATAAACAGACCGTGAATCAGGAAATTTTGAGCATCCGTTCAATAGGTATACGAGCCTTTTCGATCACTTCGTCAGAAAGGGTAATTTCAGGAAGTTCGTTTTTAAGGCAGAGGTATAATTTCCTCATTGAGTTCAGTTTCATGAAGCTGCAATCGTTACATCCGCAAGTCGAATCGACTGATGGTGCTGGTATGAAAATCTTATCGGGGCAAGCTTTCTGCATTTGGTGAATAATGCCGCTTTCGGTTGCAACAATGAATTTGTTCGAATTGCTTTTCTGAACGTACGACAACAGGGCGGCTGTAGAGCCAATTTGTTTTGCAAGCAGCAACACAGGTTTTTCGCACTCAGGATGGGCAATCATTTCGGCATCGGGGTGCTGGTTCATCAGTTCAACAATTTTCTCGACCGAAAACTGTTCGTGCACCATACATGCACCATTCCAAAGCACCATGTTCCGGCCGGTAATTGAGTTAATGTAGTTGCCAAGGTTCTTATCGGGACCAAAGATCAGCTTTTCATCTTCGGGGAAACTGTTCACAATCTTTACTGCGTTCGACGAGGTACAAACAATGTCGGTAACAGTCTTCAAATCGGCAGTGCAATTGATGTAGCTAATTACTTTATGATCGGGATATTGCGCTTTGAATTTGATGAAATCTTCTATCGGAGCCGATTCGGCAAGAGAGCAACCAGCCTTCAAATCGGGCAAGATTACTTTTTTTGAAGGGTTGATAATTTTAGCTGTTTCGGCCATGAAATGAACGCCAACAAAAACAATGAGGTCGGCAGTAGTTCGGGCGGCTTCCTGAGCCAAAGCGAGGCTGTCGCCTACAAAGTCGGAGATATCCTGTAATTCGGCAGTAATGTAGTAATGACCTAAGATGACGGCATTTTTCTCTTTTTTCATCCGCAGAATTTCATCAACCAGATTGATCCCTGCAGGAATTACTTCATCGATGAAACCATCTTTTTTAAGCTTCGAATTTATTTCCGGTTGATTGGCTGTCATGCTTTCCCCTCTTTAAATTTTGAATGGCAAAGTTAAGAAAAACGTGAATTGCAAGGAGATTCCAATTGTAGATACTTTCGTCTGAATATATTTATTCAGGATAACTTCACACTACTTTCAAAATTTATATCTGAATCCGCCTTTGTGCATCCCTTGCGAGAAGTCTTTAACTTTTCCGGTAAGAATTCCTTTATTTTCATAAAACTGAGAGTAATCGTAGAACAAAAACTTGCTTTCGCGATACTCGTATTCAATGCCACTACCAATTTCCCACAAAAGGTCGCGCTTGTACTCCGCCCCACCATCGTAAATACCTTGTCTGTTAATTGTATATCGATTCCCAAATATTGCATTTCCAAAGAAATAGATATCGAACTTCTTCAATCCCAGAATTTGTTTTGTATGAAAGTCGAGATTAATTGTAAATGGGTCGGACAGTGCGTGAAAATTAAAAACGTTGCTTGAATAGGAATAATCAGACTTGTCTTCGCCAGGGAAACTGTATAACTTATTGGAATAGTTTACACGTTTAAAGCTTTTCACACGAATAATATTCGAATCAACATTAGCCACAAGAGTATCCTGAATTTCCGGCAGAATCGGATAGTCAAGCGTTGAGTTATAGTTGAAGTTCAAAGGTGCTAGATCACGGGTAATAGAAATTTTTGATGTGTCGATCTTTTCCTGAGCAAACAACAGAACGCTATCAAGAACTAAAAATGAAAAAATACAGATTGGGTATAAACACTTCATAGATAAGAATATTGGTCGCACAAAATTCATCAAAAGTT
>CAZRXT010000387.1:0-2459 GCA_964604035.1 uncultured Prolixibacteraceae bacterium
TAATTTTCTACATTTGTTATTGGGGAATTTTTAAATCGATTAAGTATGAAAGTCTTACAATTTTTTGGGGGAATTGTATTTCTTTTCACAATTCTTTCTTGCTCAAAAGATAATGACGATCAACTGCCCGACGATGCCGTAAAACTTAAATATGGCATTCAGCAGTCGGTTGGAGGTAGTCTATTATTGGAAATAACTGATGTTGAAGACACTCGATGTCCAATTGGTGTTGTTTGCAGCAAGGCGGGAGATGTGAAAATTGATATCAGGGTTTTAGTTGTTGGAAATATACACACTGAAACAATCTACTTCAGCGAAATGCCAAAAGCAAATCAAAACATTGACACTATCGACGGGTATAAAGTTGAGGTATTGAAAGTTACACCAATGCCTTATTTAAACAACCCGGTTGATACAATTACAGATTATATTGTTACTGTTGTAGCTGAAAAACTGTGATTGTTTTAGCTAATGCTTCTTGTAATAATTTTTTAGGTACGATGTCGCTTTTGAACAGAGCGGATCGCTGAAATAAACAAATAAGTCTTGCGGCATAGGCGGTAAGACTTGTTTGCTTTTGGTGAGTTTTTTTATCTCCTGAGGTATTGCCCGTTCATCTCCATTGAAGGTTGCCCAATCGTTTTCCCAAACATATTCACCGGGATACCGTTTGTTGTCGATAATTGAATTTGATTCATAGTCAACTATTTGCACTTCCAGAATTCCTCTTGAAGTTACACGTCTTTCGTGTATGTTGGCATGTGCTTTAACCTTCCCTAATACATCGTGCGAAACACCTTTATCATCTTTATACGAACCTACAACAACGCTATCGGCAGTATAATCTTTCTCAATCTCTTTCTCGTAAACATTGCCTACCGCGAAATCAATAAACTTCATCCTAACAATCTGATGTGGAACAATTTTGCTTTCTTCGGCCTCAAAAGGTTGGTAAAACCTAACAAACCTATTCTTTGTGTATTTAGCCAGATCGGAATAAAAATTGTTGTAAAAACGGTTCACATTTGGTTGGTATGCATCGCCCATGTATGGCAGTTTTTCAACAACGACTTTTAAAGTTGCCAGCTCCTCTGCTTCAGCAAGTTTCTGGTTAACACCCTGATATCCCGGTTTAGTTTTCGCAACCCATTCAAATTTGGTAATTGCCTGTCGGGCATCGTCCATAAAACCTGATTTCATCAGTTGAACGCCCAAATTGAACTGTTCGGCCAAAGCAAGTTCTTGTGCTTTTCGCAGCTGATCGTGAAAGTAGACTACCGGTTTTACAATATTTAATGCTGCCGGACAGCGAGATATCTCGTCGGCAAGGGTATTTAATTTGGTGTAATTCTCAACAATTGAGATGTACTTGTCGGGAGATGATGATGCTGAAAGCTGATCAATCTTCTGCCGGTAATAGTCGAGTGCCATAGGGTAACTTTGTTCAATTGTTTCTTTGGCATTTTTTGAATCTGGATTCGATCGCAATCGATTTACCGATTGAATTGTAGCTTCGTAGTAGTCGCCTTTTTTTAATGCATTTTTACCAGTGCTGCACGACGAAATGATGATAATCAGGATTGCAAAAACAGTAAGGGCCGAGGTTCGTTTCATTTGTATTTAAATTTTTTGATGAAAACAAAACGTCACAAGCATTATGCAATCTTGTATGAATGGTTTGTTTTCAAAATAGTTTAGTGTCGTTACAAATATACGTTGTGCTAATTCATTTTTTTCGAAACAACGGTGAAAAATTTGGTCAGTTGATTTCCTTCTTCGTCTACAACGGTCAGTTTATGGGGACCTGCATCGGGCGAAAGCCCCATCTGATGGAAATAGGTTGTCTCGCCAAGGTACTCTCCATCGATGTGCCAGAAAAGGCGGGTATCCATGTTGCGATGGGCAATTTCGAAAACAATTTTCCCCTTTCTACCATTCAGTTCGTTTGGCACAAAGAGACTCTTCAGGTTCTTGGGATAGAGCAGCTCCATCATCTTAAACTTTTCAGAAGGTGTGCAACCATTCATAAATGGAGGGAGCACAAAGTATTCGGGGTGCAATTTCCGGTAATACCACTCCATTCCGGGTGTAAGCACAAAACACGAATCGTGTACCATCTTGCTCATATCGTAGCAGTTGGCATTTACCTGCCATTGTCTGTCAGAACTTAGGTGGATGAGTTGATGGTATGGACAGGCTGCCGTTTTTGTCCCCGATTCCGGAATCTCGCATTTAATTACATGCGGGCAAACCGACGAAGCCTTGTATCCGCTTTCAGAACAAACATCAACAGTAATTAATTCGTTTTCAGGTTTGTCGAACCATTTATTTGTTGGGAGTAAATCCAATATGTCGAACAGGATTGGCGCTGCCGCCTGATTGCCGGTTAAGCCCGGCCGTCCTTCGCCTGTGGCGTTGCCAGCCCAAACAGCAACCACATAGTTTGGCGTAGTTCCAAC
>CAZRXT010000388.1:0-2450 GCA_964604035.1 uncultured Prolixibacteraceae bacterium
TTTGTAGTCTCACCGGGAATCGAACCCGGATCTACAGTTTAGGAAACTGTCGTTCTATCCGTTGAACTATGAAACCAAAGCGGTGCAAAAATAGACAAAAACGAATTCTATGCAAAATTCGGTGCCGATTACTTAAAATTACAACCGTTGTTTCTATAAACATTTAATTCACTATTATAGAGCTGCTCGAATTTCGAAGCTTTTGCAATGAAAGTTGGAGCTTTAATTCCGCTTCCAAATGTTTTATCGCCCATGTAAATATGAGCCTCATCCCATAAATTCCTGTCAATGAATTTTTGCAATGTTTCCGGTCCACCTTCTACTATAATCGATTGTATTTCTTTAGTGTACAAATAGTTCATCAGATCAATAATCAGATCTTTGATATTGCTCAAGAATGTTAAATTTTTATATGAGCTTTTATTCTTCTCTGTTGTACAAACAATAGAAGGCAAGTCTCCACTAAATATTTTCAATTCAGACGATAACCGGCTGTGATTGTCAATTGTTATTCTAATTGGCTGTTTGCCAAACCAGTCGCGTAGTGTAAGCGAGGGGTTATCTTTTAGTACTGTTTTTGTTCCGACAA
Organism: uncultured Prolixibacteraceae bacterium; assembly: GCA_964604035.1. GTDB lineage: Bacteria > Bacteroidota > Bacteroidia > Bacteroidales > Prolixibacteraceae > CAYMTR01. Next base: position 590 of record CAZRXT010000388.1, read on the forward strand.
AAATTGCCTGTTCTGTTGAACGTTGCTTGTGCACAGCAATGCGAGCTATTTCGTTTGTGATCCAGGTTGGCTCTCCCAACATGTTGAAATCTCTCTCTCTATCTACATATCCATCTGCCGTTTGAGCCCATTTTAAAATAATGTACGGGCGTTTTTTATCATGGAAAGTAAAAAAGCGTCTGTTCAGTTCAAGGCATTCATTTGTCAAAACCCCAACATCAACATTACATCCGGCTTTTTTCAACTTCTCAATTCCTTTTCCGGCAACCATAGCAAACGGGTCGCTTGTTCCAATAACTACGTTCTGAATTTTCTTTTCTACAATTAAATCTGCACATGGGGGAGTTTTACCAAAGTGAGCGCAAGGTTCAAGGTTTACGTAAAGTGTAGAATGTGGTAACAGTTCCTGATTTTTAACTGAATTGATTGCATTTACTTCAGCATGATGACTTCCATACTGCTGATGAAACCCTTCTCCAATTATTTTCCCTTCATGAACAATAACGCTTCCAACCATTGGGTTTGGGGCTGTTCGTCCTTCGCCTAGTTTTGCCAATTCAAGGCAACGGCGCATATATTTCTCTTTTTGATCGTTCATCAGCGGCAAAAATAAAGATTAAACATGTAATGGGGCGAATTTCATTTTCGAAATTCTAAAGTGAAATTGATAAGTTGTATTTTTACCTCGTATGAGGCAAACAATCAGAAATATCAGAAAAAATCTTTCTGGATTATATTCAAATGAGGAAGTTGAATCTTTTATATTCTTAATATTCAATTATTTATTTGGGTTCACGAAAACAGATTTAATTATTCATCCTGATTTTATTGTTGATGAAGCTAGTAATGCCAAAATCGTAAATTGGATTGAGCGATTGCAGAGTTCAGAACCAATTCAATATATTCTTGGTGAAACTGAATTTTATGGATTGAATTTTCATGTTAGAAAAGGCGTATTGATTCCTCGTCAGGAAACGGAATTACTTGTCGATTTGATTGTTAAAAGATTTCAGAATCGTTCGCCAAAAATTCTGGATATTGGTAGTGGAAGTGGTTGTATACCAATTGTTCTAAAAAAGAACTTGCCTCTAGCTGAAGTTTGGAGTTGTGATATTTCGGGCGAAGCACTTGCCATTGCCAATGAAAATGCGCAACTCAATGGGGTTAGAGTTTTTTTTCATGAATTTGATATTCTCTCAACTGATGATTTTGTAACCGGTGATTTCGATCTGATTGTTAGCAATCCACCTTATGTGACTGAAAAAGAGAAGCAATTGATGGAAAACAATGTTCTGGATCACGAACCTCATTTGGCTCTCTTTGTGCCTGATGGCAATCCACTTTTATTCTATAGCTCAATAGTATCACGGGCCAGAAGAATTCTCAAAATCGGAGGTGAGATTTTCTTTGAAATCAATGAGGCATATGGGCAAGAGATTAAATCACTTCTAATTGACAATGGTTTTGATGCAAGTATCATGAAAGATTTGAACGGGAAAGATCGTATAGCACATGCATGTCAGAAGAGGTAGTGACAGAATTTATGTCAATACGAAAAGCTATAAACGAAAAGCCCCGCTTTTGGCGAGGCTTTTAAGTATTTTTTATGAACATTCTTAAAGTAAAGCGTCAATTTTTTGAGCAATAACAGTTTTTGGTACTGCGCCTACTTGTTTGTCGGCTACTTCGCCATTCTTAAAAAACAAAATGGTTGGTATGTTCCTGATTCCGAATTTAGCGATAATAATAGGGTTGCTGTCGACATCCATTTTTGCAACAATCGCTTTCCCCTTATACTCTTCACTTATTTCTTCAACAATAGGTGCAACCATTCGGCAAGGTCCACACCATTCTGCCCAGA
>CAZRXT010000389.1:0-2435 GCA_964604035.1 uncultured Prolixibacteraceae bacterium
GGCAGTTCGTTCTGAGAGGCCATCTCTTTGAGTTTGATTTCCAATGCAAGCTTAACGTCTTCGCGCGCAGGAAGTTTAACCTTAACCGTTCGAGGATCGGGGTTCCATCCACATTCACAATAAATACAGTTGAACGAACACAATTTGCAGTCGTTGGGCAACAGGTTAATGCCCAAAGAAACTCCTAGACGCCTGCTTTTTACTGGACCAAATATTGTTTTGTCGAATAGAAATGTAGCCATGTGTTTTTCTTGTAAAGTTAAAACTAAGTTTTCAGAACCATGTTAAATAAGTTTTTTCACCGCTGCCGTTGACAAAAGTTTCATATTAGCCCAGTCGATCCCCGTTATCAGATTTACACCCGGCTTCTTCCCCTTCTCAAGGGTACCAGCCCAATCTTCAATTTTCAACGCCCGGGCACCATTCAAACAAGCCAAGGTAAGCAACTCGTTTAGCCCAATCTCTTTTGAATATTCATTAATAGTAAGTAGTTCTTTCAAAATAGAAAGAGAATTATTTGAGGCCAAACTATCTGTTCCCAAGCATATTGGAAAGCCGGAACTTCTTATTAACCCGATGTCAGGTAATCGGTTCTCGATATAAAGATTTGAATTCGGGCAAAGAACAAAGAAGGTATTTGAAGCATGACGGTTCGTTTTTATCCACACCAGATCTTCCTCATTCAGGTAGGTGTTGTGAACCAAAAGCAGTTGATTCTCTTTGGAAATTTTAGGAAGGACAGACTGTGTTGAACTTTTCCCTGTTGACTGCAAAAAATCGATATCAAGTTTCAGATTTTCCTGATAATGTTGAAGTAATTTACCACTCTTGCTTCTGAACATCTTATCTTCTTCGTCAGACTCCTGATGATGTAACGAAATGATTGACTGATTCTTTATCGCATCGTCAACAACAAATTGAAATAGCTCATTACTAACCGAATATGTTGCATGGGCAGTAATCGAATTCCGTTGCCGACTTGTTGTAAATAGGTGCGAAAGAAATTCAGCATATTCCAAAGCTCGGGGCGCACGTTGAGGAAGAAAACCTAAACATTCAAGAAAAGAATGATAAAATATTTTGCTATTCTCTTTGATTTCTAGCGAAAGTGAGCTGTTTGAGATATCGCCAACAGCAACAATGCCACTTCGCCACATAAACTGATCGGCCTGACGTGCTGCCATCAACTGGAATTCCTCGTCGGTACTTCGAAGTTGGACAATCTGTTTCAGGAAATCGGGCAGGCCAGTATTCCTGGATATCCTATCTTTTAAGTGTGAAAGTTCGAGATGGCAATGTGTGTTTACAAATCCGGGGCAAAGAATCCCAGAGTAAAATTCAAGTCCTTCAATTTCAGAAATTTCACTATCAGTATTAACAACATCAACGATAGTCCCGAGTTCATCGGCAATAACAATTCCATTTTTGATCGGCTCTCCGGCGAGAGTAAAAACATAGCTGGCCGAAATTTTCCTGAGTTTCATTTCTTCGCCTTCTTGTCCTTCAATTCTTTTGGGTTACCTTCTTCCATCATCACACTAATCTGGCTTAAAACTTCGGTGAAAATTTTATCATAATCTCGCGGATGCCTTGAATAATAGAGTGTCGTAGCCAACATCTCTTCTTCTGTTACACCGTTTTTCTTCAATGCCGAAAGATAAACCGACCTCGATTGCAAGCTATCCATACCGAGTCGGGTTCGTTCCTGAAACATTGCTTCGGCAAGATGCACATCGACCAAAACATTAATAAATGTCTTTTCACTAAGGGCATTTGAAGGTAACGGATCACGTTTACATGCTGTAAACAATGTCACTATCAATAGTATAGAACAGAAATATTTCATCGTTTAATTTATCTGAAAAGGTATTTCAACGCTTCGCCCACGTTCTTCACGCGGTTCACTTTAATATCGAACTTCTTCACATCAACACCTTTATTTGAGAAAGGGATAAAAATTTCGGAAAAGCCAAGTTTTGCAGCTTCACTAATTCGCTGTTCGACCCGACTAACCGGGCGGACTTCGCCAGTCAATCCAACTTCACCGGCAAAACATATATTTGAACTTACTGCCGTGTCGAAATTCGACGACAAAATAGAACAAATTACAGCTAAGTCGATTGCCGGATCAGAAACCTTTATCCCTCCGGCAATATTCAGGAAAACATCTTTCGTTACAAGCTTAAACCCTGCACGTTTTTCGAGTACTGCAAGTAGCATGTTCAGCCTCCGAAGGTCGAAACCTGTAGACGAGCGCTGAGGATTTCCGTAAGCCGCTGAGCTAACAAGTGCCTGAACTTCAATAAGAAATGGCCTTACACCTTCGACTGCCGAGGCAACAGAAGTTCCGCTTAGTCCCTGGTGTTCAGCATTTATAAGTAACTCCGAGGGGTTTGTAACTTCACGAAGGCCATCTTGTAGCATTTCAAAAATCC
>CAZRXT010000390.1:0-2434 GCA_964604035.1 uncultured Prolixibacteraceae bacterium
ATCCAAAATCGGCACCAAAGTTCAATTCATGCTTCTTTTCGTAAGTAAGCTCACTGTTTTCAAGCCCATCGATATATAGCCCCGATTCAGCAACACTCGCTAATGGTCGCCAAGGATTTGTGCTTAAAAACACTGCATTCGAATTAGTTACGAAACTTGGTCCACGGTCGGCAGTTAACGAATAAGATAGTTTAAACGTTGCATTGGTCACAGTCTCCATAAACACATCTTTAAACCAGTTTTCCTCATGAGCATTCCACGCACCCGAAATGTTCCAGGTAGGTAACCAGCGGGCAGAACGCGACTTCCCTAATTTGTTTGATCCTTCGTACCGGCCAGTAGCATTGATTGTATATTGGCCATTGAAAGAGTAAGTTCCCGAAGCAAAAAATGCCACATTGCGGCCATAAGTCCATGTATTGCCATAATAATCGGTATTTTCCTCTTTTCCTTGTTTGAAAACATTATAATCGTAAAACGGAATTCCACCATTATCGTACTGGTATCCCCATCCTCTGAACCAAACTTTTCCGCGATCAACAGCGCTAGTTTCGGCTCCACCAAAAATATTTACGATATGCAAATCATTGAAATCTTTATTGAAATTGAATGTTAAACGGAAATCGATGCCCTTCATGGTATGATTGGTGTAAGTATAAATTCCACCTTCAGGAAGAACTGATTCAGGAAGAGCTTCACTATTATCGGGATCAGTATATAACAATGGATTTTCCTCTCTAATTGTTGCGTCTTCATAAGGCAAAACACCTGCGCGATAAGCTTCTGCCTGATTGGAATGATCTTTTACATTGTGTTCCTGAGTTGAAGTTTGATATTTCAAAGCACCAAGAACATTAACTTCAAGCCCTTTAATAATCTTCCAGTTTAACTCGCCCTGAAATTTCACATCGGTAACATTCAAATCGATATAGTTATTGTTGAGTTCGTGAATGATGTTAAAATCGGCATAATTTCTTCTATAATATTCATTGGGGTCGAGAGTTCGCGAAGTATTTAAGGCAAAGCTGTAAGGATTAATATCGAATTCGCGCTTCACCTCGCCACTAACCACGTCGATCTCCTGACTCAACGTTCCTGGGGCTCTTTGCTTGCGGTAAGAGCCACTCGACAGCAATGTAACAGTAAAGTTTTTAAAAATATCGTACGAAGCGTTTGCATTTGCAGTGTATCGACTTACAGAACTAGACTTGGTCCAACCGGGATCGTGCATTACCGAGATTGAACTATAATAGCGAGCTTTTTCTGTTCCCGAAGAGATGCTAACAGCATGATTCTGAGTCAGACTATTCTGAAACAAAATATCAAACCAATCGGTGTTGCGGAATTCAGCTTCACGCAAAAATGCATTTTTAGCCACAGTTGTATTTTCAAGTCCATAGGTACCATCGCCATTGTATTGATCAATAAGGCGATACATTTTACCATATACACCAGTGTTTGCTGCCTGAGCAACGCTTGTAAATTCTAACCAGCCTTTTTCTTCCATTTCTTTGTAAATACCCATTTGCTCCTGCGAGTTAGATATGTTGAAATCGGAATATGAAGGCTTTAATCGTGAAGTGAATTCTCCGGAATAACTAATTTTACTTACGCCAACTTTTCCCTTTTTTGTTGTTACAACTATTACTCCGGCCATTGCGCGGGCACCATAAATTGATGTTGCAGAACCATCTTTTAGAATTTGGAAGCTTTCAATATCATCGGCATTCAACCCTGCAATTGAAGAAGCAATAAGGGTTTCAGCATTACCCGACGAAAGGTCGTCGCTCGAAATATCCAACGCATCTTCCATTACAACACCATCGACAACCCACAACGGTTTTGAATTTCCGTAGATTGAGGTAGCACCACGAACCCTGATTTTTGGTGCAGAACCAAAAGTTCCGGAAACATTTTGAACGGACACTCCGGCAGAACGGCCTTCGAGTGCCCGACTAACATCTGCAACACCATCGAGTTTAACATTATCGGCATCGAGTTTTGTAGCTGCGCCAGTAAATAATCTTTTGTCGACACGTTGCATGCCAGTAACAACAATTTCGCCAAGCTGCTTGTCGTCCGACTTAAGAACAACCCTGATAGCTGAACCAACAGCCACCTCGGTTGATTTCATTCCGATATATGACACCAAAAGAAGATTTCTTTTTTCGGGAACATTAAGTTGGAATTTCCCATCAATATCGGTAACGGTGCCAATAGCCGTTTCGCCAACAACTGTAATGGTAGCACCAATAATTGGCAATTTATCGTCGTCGGATATTACGATGCCACTTGCAACCTTGCTTTGCCCAAAAGCATAATCGACCAGCAGTAATAGCAAAAAAGCAGTTAAAATGTTTTTCATAAAGTTAGGTTCAGAAAAATCTATCTAAAAATACTGTTAAAAATAAAAGTAAAGAAAAATTTTACGCTA
>CAZRXT010000391.1:0-2427 GCA_964604035.1 uncultured Prolixibacteraceae bacterium
GTTTTAGGATTTTCGCACCAAACGCCGTCGTTGTTTGTACTTTTAACGCTTAACGTATAAGTGCCTGGCGATAGCTTTGTGTAGTAAGCAATCCGGTTATTGGCATCGCGGTAGTTCCAGTCGTTATCAACCCCTTCGAGCATGTAGGCAAACTGGCACTTTTCGGGCAGCTGATATTCAAGGTTCGAGAACTCAAACGAAAAGGTGTTTTGGTTGTACTCCAACTTCAGTTCATCGGTGCTGGTAATGTTTTTCGAAAGAACCTGTTTTGAATCTTTCGTGCCGGGGAAAGTCCGTTCGTTAGCAAGATAAAAGTTGATGATTTGGGGTGCAGGCTTATCAAGATTGTACTCAATTTTGTACGGAGTAAAGAAGTCAATACCCTTATATCCACCAAAGTACAAGGTAAAGTCTTTGTCTTTGAAAATGCTATTGAGATAGTACGATTGGTTTTTCAACCCATCGGAAATGTCGAAAAGTTTGTGAGGCTCGTCAAGGTTGTTTGAGTTCAGCCTAATAAGCCCTTTTTGGGTGCCTATCCACAAAAAGCCAATAGGGTCTTCGGTTATCGATTGTATGTCGAGTGTAATATCTTTATTGAAGATCGAATGGAAATTCTTCCCGTCGATAATTGTGAGCCCGGCTTCGGTGCCTACCCATATTTTGTTGTTCCGGCTTTGATAAAGTGTTGTTACAAAATTGCTTGAAAGCCCGTCTTCTTCAGTAATTATTTCCTGCGAAGTGATAATGTTATTTTCAATCTTCATTTTGATGACCCCGCCACCGTTGAGGGCCACCCAAATGTTGCCATCGGCATCTTCAACAATAGAAAAGATAGATAAGTCGCGCGACGAAGGCAGATTTCCATCTTTGTCTTTCAAAGCAAAAAAAGCATCCTTTGTTTTGTCGTAGTAGAATAAAATACCTTCCCAAGAGGCAAGGATCAGCGAGTTGTTTTTGCGTTCGAAAATACTTGTAACTGTATATCGTTGAGGTTGATTGTTCTGATCGTAGAATATGGGGTAATAGGTTGGTTTATAAGGTTCCTGGTCTTCTTTGAATGCAAAAATTCCCAAATTGTTTTTTGTAGAGAACCATATATTGTCGCCTGCTTTTTTTATCGCGAAAACGAAATTATTAGACGAACCATAATTGGCATTAAATCGAACCTCTTCGAGTACATTGTTTTGTTTGTTTAGCTTCAACATGCCTTTCCCCCAGCTTCCGGCAAAGAAATTATTGTCGGTTTTTTCAATCGCACTTATTATATCGGGAATGCTATTCTCGGGGCGGGCAGTGTAGTTGTTAAAGTGTTGTTTTCGTTGAGTGTACGAAAAGAGGCCATTTTCGCAACCTATAAGCAGAACATTGTCTTTTGTGTAGATTATTGAATTAATATCTTGTAGTATAGCATTTTCGGCATTGTTTATTTTAAGATCGCGGAGCGAATGGTTTTTGGCATTGTATTCGAGTATGCCATTGGTAGAGCCAATCAGAAAGGTTGAGTTTGAAGAATCATTTTTCTTAATTATAGCTTTGATCCGATGGTTGATCAGCTCGGTTTTGTCAACAGCAGTGTTGTTTATTTTCAATAAGTACAACCCGTTGAGCGAAGAAACCAGAAACTCATTGTCGTCAACCTTTTCGATGCTCGAAATGTAATACTCAAGTTCGGGAGTATTGATGGTGGTGGCTTTTTCGGTCTTCAGATCGAGCATTACTAAGTTGGTATTTCCCAACAAAACGGTGTGGTCTTTTACAAAGGTTATCTTAGATATTTGCTGACTGCTCAGAATGTTGGGGTGGCTTTCGTGGGTGTAAATTTTGGTTACTATTCCGGTTGAATCAATTACACAAAGCCCACCTCGCTCGGTCCCGATTAGAATTTTATTGTCGGGCGTGGCACAAATTGAACGGATGTTATTATCCGAAATTTGATACTCTTTTTGAGCTAATTTGTGGTAGTGAGTTGTTTCGTAGGTATTAAGGTCTATTTTGTAAAGTCCTGTAACGTACGATCCTACCCATAAGTTGTTCCCATCAATAACCGTCACTTCAATTTTGAGGGCATTGAATTGACTGTTGATGGTTGAAAAGTTAACAACAGAGTAGCCGTCGTACCTGAAAAGCCCTTTCCATGTACCTATCCATACAAACCCGTAGTTGTCTTGAGCAAGGCAGTTAATAGCACCTTCGGGAAGATTGGCCCTGCTGGTAAGGTTCTCAACAAAGATGTTCGATTGAGCATCGGCCTTAAAAGACAGAACCTGCAGTGCTAGAAATAAGCTTATTATCAGAGAGAAATATTTAACCTTCATACTATTTACTTGGTCGCTCAAGTTGCATAAAAACAATTAAAAAACAAAAGACATTAGGAGTAATGTCTTTTAATGTATGGAAGGTGTAAATATACAAAATGCCAATGCG
>CAZRXT010000392.1:0-2405 GCA_964604035.1 uncultured Prolixibacteraceae bacterium
TTTGTGAAAAAACACTTTGTGTTGAAAATAGAAATAATGTCAGAATCAAATAATTCGTTCTGATCTTCTTTTTAATAAAGTTCATGTGTTTAATGGTTTTATTCTGATCGGAAATGACAGATAATATTCGAACAGGTTGCATCAAAAACTTTTCAACTTAAATTTCGATCAATAACTCCCTTTGATATAGTTGTTTTTTGTTGATTGGCATCTCTTATAAATTAATGTTGTCACATTTTGATACAACCCTTGATATTTGCCTTTTGTACACTATTTTTGGACAAAATTTTACGTTGTTCAAATGACAGAACTCTCTCTACACATTCTTGATATCGTTCAGAATTCAATATCTGCACAGGCATCCCGTGTTGATATTATTATTGAAGAGAATAAACTCAACGATAAGTATATCATCACTATAGAGGATAATGGGACTGGTATGGATGCCGAAACGTTGGCAAAGGTCACCGATCCTTTTTATACCACCAGAACCACCCGAAAAGTTGGGGTTGGTATTTCCTTATTGAAACAAAATGCCGAGCAAACAGGTGGTAGCCTTACCATTGAATCGGAACTTGGGAAAGGAACAAAATTGACTGTAACCTTCGGATTTTCACATCTCGACAGGCCAATTTTAGGCGATATAGCCGGCACAATGACTTTACTCATAGGCGCAAACCCTCAAATTCGCTTTATTTACATACATAAAACTGCACTAAGTGATTTCGAGTTCGATACCAAAGAGGCTAAACAGGAACTTGAAGGCGTTCCAATTAACCATCCCGATATTTTGTTGGCTTTGAAAGAACTTTTTGTCGATAATTTGGAGATGATCGAAGCTGCTGAATGATAATCTAATTAGTGAAGTGACTGTTGTTAATGATTTATATTTCAAATAGTAATACTCAATATAAATAACGAATGAAGATAAAATCGTTGGCCGATTTGCGAAGCATAAAGGCCGAAGTTCAGGGAAAAATTAAACTCAGGGAGCAGGGCGAAAATGCTGAAAATATAGTTCAGATAAAAGTTGCTATGGCTACTTGTGGCATTGCTGCTGGAGCTAAAGGGGTGATGAATTTCATTCTTGAAGAGGCTGATTTCAAAGGTATTGATGTTGTTGTTACTCAAACTGGTTGCATGGGATATTGCTATGCCGAACCAACTATTGAGGTCATTCTTCCTCAAAAAGATCCTGTTGTATTTGGTTTTGTAACCAAAGAGAAGGCTCGCGAAATCATCAACGAGTATATAATAAAGGGCGAAATGGTTGATGGAATGATTCCTGTGTCGTACAAAACTGTTGACGAATAAATTTCAACCACGAAATAAAAATCAAATGGCTGATTATAAGATGCATATTCTTGTTTGCGGAGGTACCGGTTGCCGAGCTTCGCAAGCTGAACAAATTGTGGACGATCTGAAGACCGAACTCAAAAATAACAACCTCCAGAATGAAGTAAAAGTTGTTACAACCGGATGTTTTGGGTTTTGCGAAAAAGGTCCTGTAATTAAGGTAGTCCCCGACAATACTTTCTATACTCAGGTTACTCCTGTCGATGTGAAAGATATTGTAAATGAACATATTATAAAGGGACGTCCTTTGAAAAGGCTTTTGTATGTCAACCCCAAAAACGACTACAAGGTAACTAGTACTGCTAACATCGACTTCTACAAAAAACAGGTTCGAATTGCCCTTCGCAATTGCGGTTTCATTAACCCCGAGAATGTTGAAGAGTTTATTGCCCGCGATGGTTATGCTTCGCTTGGAAAAGTTCTTTCAGAGATGACTCCCGAGCAGGCAATAAAAATAATTAAAGACTCAGGGCTTCGTGGGCGCGGTGGTGGCGGTTTTCCTACCGGGTTGAAATGGGAAATTACTTCGAAATCTGTTAGCGATCAGAAATATGTAGTTTGTAACGCCGACGAAGGCGACCCCGGAGCATTTATGGACCGTTCAATTCTTGAAGGCGATCCGCACTCTGTAATTGAGGCAATGGCAATTTGTGGTTACTGTATTGGTGCTGATAAAGGGCTTGTTTATATTAGGGCTGAATATCCTTTAGCAATCAAGAGGTTAAGGGTTGCAATTGATCAGGCTCGTGAGTATGGTTTGCTGGGAAATGATATACTTAGTTCGGGTTTCAACTTTGATATTGAGTTGCGTTACGGTGCAGGTGCTTTTGTTTGTGGCGAAGAAACTGCTCTTATCCACTCAATGGAAGGTTTGCGCGGAGAACCAACTTTCAAGCCACCATTTCCATCTGTTTCGGGTTATTTAGGAAAACCGACTAATGTGAACAATGTCGAAACTTTTGCCAACATTCCGGTCATCATAAATAAGGGTGCCGAGTGGTTTAGTAGCATTGGTTCCGAAAAATCGAAAGGTACAAAGGTCTTTGCTT
>CAZRXT010000393.1:0-2401 GCA_964604035.1 uncultured Prolixibacteraceae bacterium
GAGATTGTTGGATTAAAGGCCGATAAAGAAATTCGTGATATCGAATTGCGTAAAAATAGGTTGTTGAAGTGGCTTGGCTTCTCGTTTTCACTTATACTAATTGTTTTGCTTTTCTTTGTTTTTCAGTTGCTTAACCAGAAACGTAAAGCAAATGCCTTACTTGTTGAAAAGGGGATTCAGGTTGAACAGCAAAATAAGCAGTTGTTGGTGATGAACCAAGAGGTTAGTGACATAAACGAAAAACTTAAACTATCTCAGTCCGAACTGACAAGTGCCAACAACGCTAAAAACAGGTTCTTTTCGATACTTGCCCACGATTTGAAAAATCCATTTCACAATATTCTTGGTGGGTCGTTCCTTCTTTCATCGATGTACGAAAAACTTTCGGTTGATGAACGAAAAAGATATGCATCAGATCTTTACACCTCTAGCGAACAAGTGCATAGGTTACTTGAAAATCTTCTGGAATGGACACGGACTCAAACAAATGGCATACAGTTTAGCCCTCGACAGGTTATTGTAAGTCAATTGGTTGTTAATGTGATTTCGGTTTTGAAAAAGAATGCCGACGATAAGAATATTACAATTTCAAGCTATATCGATGCAGAACTTTCTGTTGTCGCGGATAAGGAAATGCTTGAGACTATTATTCGTAACACAATGAACAACAGTATTAAATTTACCCCTGAAGGAGGCAAAATAACTGTTTCGAGCCACAGAGATAATCGTGGCATTGTTATTTGTGTTGAAGATAATGGTGTTGGAATTGCGAAAGAGAATCTGGAAAAGTTGTTTCAACTTGATTCGAACTATAAGACAAAAGGAACTAAGGGCGAGCGAGGTACTGGCTTAGGATTAGTTATTTGCAAGGAGTTTGTTGATTACCACAAAGGTAATATTTGGGTCGAAAGTGCTCTTGGCGAAGGAACTAAATTCTTTATTTCGCTGCCTTCGTTGCAGTAAATTACCACTTCTTCTTCATTGGCTTCACTACAATTTCGGCATCGCAATTTGGGCAAATGTAAATTTCGCAACTGGTACAGGCAAAACAGTTTGAACACGTACGTTTCAAGTCGTCCTTGTTGAAAGTGCTACCACACTCGCTGCATTGTAACTTTTTTATCTCTTTAGTTTCGCTCATTTCGATTTAACTTGAATAATATCGCTCAGTTTTGTTGTGTAATTTTTCGAAAGCTTCTCTTGCTTGTGCTTCCATTCTTTTCCATTGCCTTGGGCCGCTAGCCGCAATGTGTCGCGGCCATAACGTTGGTTTATCTTGTCCGAAACCTCCGATAATTTGTTCTGCCTCACCCTGTCTCCTTCGCAAAAAAGATTGCCTTGCAGCTGGTTGTCGGGCACAATTCCAGAAACAATAACTCCTGCTTTCTGATACTTAAGATCGGGCAAAAATATTGCACCAAGAGCCTTGTGCGCTGCTTTTACCAACAAAGTATTGCTGTTCGACGCTATTGGCAAAACTACAGTCTGACTGTTGTAATAAAACTTTTCGTACTGGTTGAACCTGTTGGTGTGGATGAAAACCGTTAGGAAATTTGCAGCAGAACCTTGTTTCCGAAGTTTTTCGGCACAACGAACAGCGTACAATGCCACGGCTTCTTTAATTGGCTCTATTGTCGAAAGTTTTTTGCCAAACGAACGTGTTGTGGCAATCACTTTTTTCGATGACGAAACTTTTTCAATTGAAATGCAAGGTGTTCCAAGTAGCTCTTTTTGAGTGCGGAGTCCGTTTACACTCATGTTTTTTTTCACCCAGGCGCTATCCATTTGCGCAAAAAGATATGCGTTGTCAATTTGGTGTTTAAGTAGCAACTTTTGATATTGCCGGCCAATTCCCCATACTTTCTGAATGGGCGTGCTCTTCAATATTGCATTTTGTACAAAATCATTCTCGATAATGAATACGCCTTCGTGTTTTGCTTCTTTGTTGGCAATTTTGGCCAATGTTTTTGTTGAACCAACACCGATACTAACCGGAATCCCTGTGCTCCTAAGTAGTTTATCTCTTAACGATTTAGCAAAACCATACAAATCGGTAACATCTTCTAAATTCAAAAAAGCCTCATCAATTGAGTAAACCTCTACTTCCGGAACCTCGTGGCGCATAATATCCATAACCCTTTGCGACATATCGCCGTACAGCGGGTAGTTCGACGAAAAGCAAGTCACATTGTTCTCTTTGAAAAACTGTTCGCGTTTATAGGCAGGTTCGCCCATTTCGATGCCCAAAAGTTTTGCTTCGTTCGAGCGTGAAATAACACATCCATCGTTGTTCGAAAACACAACAACTGGTTTCCCTTCAAGGTCGGGGCGGAAAACCCTTTCGCACGAAACGTAAAAATTGTTACAGTCGGCAAGTGCAATCATTCTAAATCAGTGTTTT
>CAZRXT010000394.1:0-2391 GCA_964604035.1 uncultured Prolixibacteraceae bacterium
TTTTAGAACAAAATAAATGTTTGACAACATATTTTTGAGCCACCACATCTTGTATTTGCCCAATTTCGTGACACTGGGTGATGCTTTAAGGCCGTTGGACTTTATCAGCTGTTTCCGAATTACAAGGTGCAGGAACTTGCAAGCAATCGAACATGTAAGGTTTTTTAATGAATACCAGAAATTTTATCAAGCAAATATTTATGAAACCATTGTGGAACTTGCTCTGGATCATCAATTGTGATTTCACCATTTTCGTAACTGGCAAATAATATGGGACTTTGACTACTGTTGTCAAAGAAAAAAGCTTTATCAACATGTCTTACAGCATCATACAACAAATGCATAGTCCGAAAATATCGGGTCTCAATCTTCTCAGGAGGAACATCATGACCGTCTAGCAGAACTCGTGATCGAACCCGTGCTTTGTTTAGTTCCGGGTCTTCAAGTGTTACAAAATATAAGTAAGTTTTGTAACCAGCTTGATGAGCCCTTTCAATAAACTCAATTTTTGATGGGTGCGACATCACAGATTCAAACGTAAATTTCTGGTTTCCATCCAACAATTTATTTCTAATAAAATCAGCAAGAAATGTCGACAGATAATCGAAGTGGTCGTAAGCAGAGAAAAAAAGTCGGTTGTTATCGAGTGCTAGCGAGTTGTTTATTGTCTCCTTCTGTTCGGAGGTAAATAAGCTGGATACTTGAAGTGCTTCTTTTAATTCGGTTTTGCAAACTGACAATCGAAGTTTATTGAAATCAAATTCTTTATTGTCAATAAGTTCCTTGTTAATATCATCGGCATTAACATACGTTCCTAAATCAATGCCGGCATCTTTTACAATGTGGATGATTGTTGATTTGCCCGAACCATTGGGACCAGCAAAAATTCGCAGCCGTCTGGATTGGCTCATTTTAAGCGAATACGATGAGCTGTAGGCGATTTTCGAGTTATTTTTATATGGCCTACAACTACTTTAGTCCCATCGGGAGAAACCTTTTTTATCTGGTCTCCTTCTAAAACCGATACTTCAACACCCTTTTTCAGCGTTGAAAGATAGGCGCGTTTTCCAGATATATCAAGAGCGCGACGGATCGTAATTTCTTCGGAAATATGTTTTAAAGATGTTTTGCTCATTTTTATCATTTTTGTCGTTTGTTGAAACAAATATAACACAAATCATTTAAGCTGGTTCAAACGTACAACACCTTGCTATTTCTGAATTGTGTTGCCTAACTTCGTGACACTGGGCGATGCCCTGTGTTAATGCTTTAATCTAAACAACGGATTAAAATCCGGAACTACAAGATGAAACCGTTCCTACGAAACTGAGTAGTGCTGGATAATAACCTATGTACCAACAACCAATCCTCTAATTGAACTGCGACTCAAGCTTGAACTGTGCCAGAGCCGTAGGCTCGAACCATTTTGTAAGGATGGACTTTAGTCCATTCGTAAACGTAACCTCAAGGAACACGGAGAGCTGTAGGCTCTGGACATTTAAATATGAATAAAATGAACCGTTCCTACGAAACTCGATTTTAATCCATGAATCTTTCTTAACACCGGATTAAAATCCGTTGTTACAAAATAAGTCGAGCCTACTGCTCTTAATTCAATATCTTTCTATTTTGATTACCTAAGTCCATTGGCCTTAATTGAATAGTATTAAACAATAAATTTAAAGCTGTTTATAGCTCAGCTAAAGCCCGACAAATGGGCAAGCAAATCAGAAATCATTAAAAAAATAGGCACTTCGTGTTAATTTTTTTAAGCATTTTACTACATTCACAACTCATGAAAATATTATAAACCATAATATCACAACAAATATATAGGCTCTAAAATATGGACACAAACGATAAAAACATAATTGAATTAGATAAAAAATCTACCACGCCCCAAGCATACGACTTGATAATGAGTGCCGAAGAAAAGAAACTTTTTATCGAAACAGTTAAGAATCCATCTGTCAGGAATTATTTGGAATTCGGATCGGGGGGAAGCACGTTTACTACTCTATTGAATTCGCAAGCAAATGTTTTTTCGGTTGAGTCGAACCTCGACTTTATAGACCATTTAAGAACGTGGGATTACATTAAGGAATCAGAAAAAAACAAACGCTTAATATTTGAACACATTAATATTGGTAAAGTTGGCGATTGGGGTATGCCTTTGGAAAAAGAGAAGATTGAACTATTTCCCAACTATTCAGAGCTGATTTTTAAAAAGCACAACATCCGATTTGATTGTATTTTAATAGATGGAAGATTTAGAATTGCGTGCACACTAAACTCGATACTAAATGGTTGCGTTTTTACAAAGTATATAATTCATGATTTTTGGAATAGACCAAAATATCGTATTGTATTAAAATATTTAGACGTAATTGC
>CAZRXT010000395.1:0-2381 GCA_964604035.1 uncultured Prolixibacteraceae bacterium
GTTTTCGGATCGAGTTCAACCAGACGGATAAACCCGAAATAGGTTCCGTACGAACACCACAAACGGCCGTCGGTAGGGTCGAGTAGGAGGCCCGGGTCAATGGCGTCGCAATCTTCCATCCCTTCGGAAGAAGCCACTACGATGGGTTCGGTAAATTTGAAGTCGGGCGATTTGGGATCGAGTGTTTTGTTCCACATGGTGTTGATTTTGCCGTTGTGGCCACCGCCCAAGCCACCGCCTGTCGATCCGTAAACCACCAGGTAGCGATCGCCAATTTTAATGGCATCGGGGGCTGCACCGCGGCCGGGGCGTTCAGCTCCTCCGTTCCAAGTCCAGCCGTCTTCCGAAATCAATCCGCCACCACCTGTTCCAAAGGTGTAATACTTTCCGTCGCATTCCATAATGGTGGATGGATCGTGAATAAAAGGTTTTCCAACTTGTGCCGAAACTGTTGTGCTTAACAGCAAGGCCATAAGCGCCGATGCGCCCAATATATTGATACTTTTCATAATAATCTAAAGTCTAAATGAATGTGATACTTGATTCGATGATTCACGAAAGTTATTCGCACGTAATTGTAACGCCTTTGATAGGTTCGCCTTTGTCATCCAAGAAGCGAACACAGAAGTCGCTCATTCCCGGTCCGTTGATCAAGACGCCCCGAATGATGTTTTTTCCTTTGTTAAGGGTTAGGCGTTGCGATACACCATCGTCCATAACCATTCGCCTATCGCCCGAAAGCAGTAACGCTTCCTTACCATTGACCCACCACATCGAAGCAGAATTTGAGCCAACGGCCATGCGCACATTCTTCATTTCCTCGGGACAGTTAACAACAGTTACAGCCCAAAACACCACGCCGTAAATTGGTTTGTTCAGACCATAAGCGAAACGAAATAATTTTACATTCCAAAGTTTGCTGTCGAGGGTGTGCCAGGCAAGTTCCTGATTGCCCACTTTCACTTTCTCGCCATGTTTTGGAAGAATTGTAAACTGATTTTGGAAATACAGAGAGTCGAATGCGTGCCTCAGGTAGCTGTCTGTAAAAACAGTATTGCCACGGTTTGGTTTGATAATTGGTTCTAAAAGAGACCAACGTTGAATAAATCCGTCGGCATTTGGTGCCTTGGGTGCTTTTGTGGCCTTGGTAAAGTATCCGTCGATACTTCTTCCTACTGTGTCGGTCAAAGCTGGATCGTCCATTTGGCGCCCCGAAGTAACGGTTTGAGCCTGCAATCCCAGTCCAGCCAAAATTACGAAGCTTGCCGCTAATAAGAATGTTCTGCTTTTAATGTTCATAATAAGTCTATGGTTGTTGTTAATAAAATTGTGTATTTTCATTATTATTTAGTGTGTAAGACTGTTTTCAAATATGAAAGTTTAAAGGGCATGAAACATTTAGGCAAACAAATTCAGAAACAACAACGAAAATAAAAAAATATGTAATATGGATCTAACATTTGATATTCAACACAACAGTATTAATGGGGAAATTAAATTGCTGGTCAATAACGTAAATGCGGGAAAAGTTTCGTTCAAATTTTTGCAAAACAGTGTTATTGAAATTGACCATACCGAGGTTTTTTCCTCTTTTGCAGGTTTGGGGTATGGTAAAATTTTAATTGAAGAGGCTGTAGGTTTTGCACGGAGGAATAAACTGAAAATTTTGCCGACTTGTGAATTTGCAAAGAAAGTATTAAGCAGGCAGGAATATTTTGATGATGTGGTGGAGTGAAATCGACGTGAATACACATCAACGTTCGGAACAGAATAGAGATAGGGGATAGGCTTGGTTGAACTTCTTTTGAGCGTTTATATGCCTTGATGCGATTCATGACGCCCGAATAAACTAAAAGTCCCGACATTGAAGCTATTCGATGTCGGGACTTTATATGTTTTAATCATTATTGAATAAGACTACTCATCAAGTGGTTTAATGAAGTGCATCAGCTCGCGGTCGTGATTATTTACAACTCTGCATTCATTGTCAAAATACATGGTAGCGCCGTTTTCAGCAGTATAAGGTTCCCACATAGGCAGCACATCCTCAACATTCGGATTTCCTGTTTTCACAAAATTTAGCCATGCCGAACTCATTTTGTCGGCTAATTTCCAAGCTTCTTCTGTATTGCCGGTCCAGTCGGGTCTCAAATCGACTGTATTGAATGCCAGCGGAATGTCCAACCCATGAAATGATCCCTTTGACGCATTGTCAACCTGACTTTTCCACGCTAAAAAGTAAATATATAGCGGTGCATTTCCCTGCACGCCCCTAGCATCTGCTGTTCTTATTGTAAAAGGTCTGAAAGTATTATCGATAGAAAGGAGATCCTGAGGAGTATAATCGGGATATGCCTTTGCGAATAACTCAACGTATTGAT
>CAZRXT010000396.1:0-2379 GCA_964604035.1 uncultured Prolixibacteraceae bacterium
ATTTTTTTGATCCGATGAAAATCATATCGGTCGATAATGTTCCATCAGCTTCGGTGTACTCCTGCCGTTTAATCGATTCAATATGAAACCCACTTGCAATAAGCATCTCTTCAAGTTGATGTTGTTCAAAATAGTTGAAATAGATTTCAGAATTGCCCGAGAAACTGGTGGCTTCGAATCCGGCCTCATCTTGTGTGCCTTCCATTGTACTGATGTAGATTGATCCGCCGCTGTTCAGCTTTTCGGCACAGTCGACAACAAGTTTAGTGGCATCGGTAAGCGATAGAAAAGGGAGGCAAAACGAGCACATTACCATGTCGAAGTTCCCGTCGAGTGTCGAAACATCGCGGACATCCATCACCCTAAAGTCGGCATCGGCAACAGTTTGTTTTGCAATTTCGATCATTTTAGGCGCCAGGTCTATTCCAAGAATTTCGCTCTTAGGGAATTTCTGACGCAGATAGTTGGTTATGTTGCCCGGGCCGCAAGCCAACTCCAGAATACGGGGTGTGTTGCTCTTGCTAAGGTCGCAGAAGAGGTCGAGAGATTCTTTGTACGAATTGACAGACATAAAACGGCTGGCGTACTCGTTTGCAAACTCGTTGAATTTGCAAACTGAGATATCAAAGTTGTTCATTTTGTTGGTTGTGTTTAATTATTAAGAGGCATAAAATAAAGTCAAACTCAGGTTATTATTTAATTTAAAGTGTCGAGCCATTGAATAAATGCATTTTTCCATGTTGAAACTGAACTATTCTCGTCATAGGCAAGTCCAAAACCATGACCACCATCAGGATAAACATGCAATTCCGAATTTTTGACTTCTTCTGAAACCTTTTTTAGATATGGAAATACTTTTTTGAAAGGTAACTTGTTGTCATCTTGCGAAATAGCCATGAAGAAAGGTGGCAGTTTTTCTTTGTCTTTTACCTTCTTTATAAGTTTGATGTAATTGCCATGATATATTAACGCTACAAATTTGGGATTCCATTCATAATTGCCATTGTAATATTTATATACCATCCGTTCGGCTAACCAACCACCGGCTGAAAAACCCATCATTCCAACTTTGGTTTTATCAAAATGCAAACTGTCGGCAAATGCTTTCATAAGTTGCATGCTTGTGCGTGCATCCTGATAGATAGCACCTTTGTAATCGTCATAATCAATAGCCCACTTACCTTTATCGTCTTTTCTGTTTGTTCTGTATTTAACAACCATGCAGGT
Organism: uncultured Prolixibacteraceae bacterium; assembly: GCA_964604035.1. Classification (GTDB taxonomy): domain Bacteria; phylum Bacteroidota; class Bacteroidia; order Bacteroidales; family Prolixibacteraceae; genus CAYMTR01. The sequence goes on from CAZRXT010000396.1 coordinate 1,228, forward strand.
AATTCCTTGGTTGCTAAGCCACAAAGCAATATCAGTTCCTTCTTTATCCAGCCAAATATTTTTTAGTCCGCCTCCGGGAAAAATTACTAACCCGATATTCTTATTGTTGTCCTTATTTGCAGGAAATATCATATAGGTTGGTTCTGACACATAGCTATATACTCTGTTTAATCCTGAAAGAGATTTCGGATGTAGCAGTGAATCAACATACAGTTCTTCGACCGGATGAGTTATTGGATTGTCCTTTATTCCATTAGGATATAAAGGTTTTTCTTGAGGAATTTGACCAAAGATTTCAATGGAAAGAATTACAAAAGTAATTAGGCTTATTAGTTTCATCTATTATAGATTTAAAGTTCAAGATTTCACTAAAGTATTGATCAGGTTTTATCCTTTCTTTCCTTCCGATTCGGCATATTCCGAAGGGTTAACGCCAAATTCGTCGTAGAAACATTTTCTGAAATATTTCAGGTCAATAAAGCCAACATCGTAGGTAACTTCTTTCACCGTAAACTGGCCCGAACGGAGCATTTCAGCGGCTTTATATAACCTTACTTTCCTGATGAAACTGTTGGCCGAAAGTCCTGTAATTGCCTTGAACTTACGGTAAAGCTGCATTCGGCTTAACCCAAGGTCGCTACAGAAATCGTCGATGTTATATTCCGAATTGTCGAGGTTTTTAAGAACAATTTCGCGCGCTTTTTGTACCAGTGGGTGAACTTCCTGTTCTGGTATTTCAATTTCCTCGATACCTGATGAGCCGTAATCCGACAAAGAGAATTTCTCTTTTAGTTTCAGCCGTTTTTCAATCAGTTTATTCACCCTTATCAGAAGGTGATTTGGGTCGATTGGCTTTGGAATATAAGAATCGGCTCCACGGCTGAGACCTTCGATCCTGTCGGCTTGCGACGAAAGTACAGTGGTGAGTATTACCGGGATATGGTCGGTGCGTTCGTCGGTTTTAATGATTTGGCAGAATTCCAGCCCGTTCATTTCGGGCATCATCACATCCGAGATAATGATGTCGGGAATGTTTTCAAACGCGAGGTCGAGGGCTTCCTGTCCGTTAGCGGCTTCAAGTACTTTGAAATCGTTTTCGAGCAAGCTCTTAATGAAGAGGCGCACCTCAAAATTGTCGTCAACCACAAGGGC
>CAZRXT010000397.1:0-2353 GCA_964604035.1 uncultured Prolixibacteraceae bacterium
TAAGCATAAGGCAACTGCGGAAATTCAAACGTGGTTTTTACTTTGTCTTGAGCCAGAGATGCTAAACTTCCTGATGCTATAATTATAGCCGCTAAGAATAATCGTATTGAATTGTTTTTCATTGTAAACTGTTTTAAGATTTTAATTTAAACAACCAATAAGGGAAAAGGTTGAGGGTGCATAAGAACATAAAAAGAAAAGGCACAAAGAACTCTGAAAATCCTTTGTGCCTTTTATCGTTATAGAGTATTATCTATCTATTTTTTCTCCTGCGGAATCTCAATTTTCAGGTTCAGTTCTTTCAACTGCTCGTCAGCAATGATTGATGGGGCATCCATCATCACATCGCGGCCGGTATTGTTCTTTGGAAAGGCAATTACGTCGCGGATTGAATCCAACCCTGCAAACATACTTACCAAACGATCGAACCCGAAAGCCAATCCGGCATGAGGTGGCGCACCAAATTTGAAGGCGTTCATCAGGAACCCAAACTGGTATTGAGCCTGTTCGGGAGTGAACCCTAACAAACCAAACATTTTAGCTTGCAGTTCGCTGTCGAAAATACGAACCGAACCACCACCAATTTCAACACCGTTGATCACAAGGTCGTAAGCATTGGCGCGAACGGCTCCGGTGTTGGTGTCGAGCATTGCAATGTCTTCAGGTTTTGGAGCTGTAAACGGATGGTGCATAGCGTGCCAGCGGTTGTTATCTTCGTCCCACTCAACCAGCGGAAAGTCGATAACCCACAACGGATGGAACACATTTTTGTCCATCAAATTGAGCTGACGGGCCATTTCGAGGCGAAGTGCTCCCATCTGAATTTGTGTTTTTGCTTTTTCGCCCGAAAGGATCAGCAACAGGTCGCCCGGTTTTGCACCGCAAGCATCGGCCCATTTCTTAAGGTCTTCTTCGGTGTAAAATTTATCGACCGACGATTTTAGCGAACCGTCTGTATTGTAGCGAAGGTAAACCAAACCTTTTGCTCCAATTTGCTGGCGTTTTACGTAGTCAGTCAATGCATCGAGCTGTTTGCGGGTGTATTCGGCACAACCTTCGGCACAAATTGCCACAACATATTCAGCCGAGTTGAACACAGGGAAATCTTTTCCTTGAGCCAATTTGGTAATATCGTTGAATGCCATTCCAAAGCGGAGGTCGGGTTTGTCGCTGCCATATTTTTCCATTGCTTCGGCATAAGGCATACGTTGAAATTCGCCCGGATCGAACCCTTTAAGTTCGCGGAAAAGGTGGCGGGTAAGGCCTTCAAAAATATCGAGGATGTCGTTCTGTTCAACAAACGACATTTCGCAGTCTATTTGTGTAAATTCCGGTTGACGGTCGGCGCGGAGGTCTTCGTCGCGGAAACATTTCACAATTTGGTAGTAGCGGTCGAAGCCGGCTACCATCAAAAGTTGTTTCAATTGCTGTGGCGACTGTGGAAGTGCATAAAATTCACCTGGATTCATGCGCGATGGAACTACAAAGTCGCGGGCACCTTCGGGTGTCGATTTAATCAGTACCGGAGTTTCTGTTTCGATAAAGTCGAGCGAGTCGAGGTAGTTGCGTACAATGATTGCCATTTTCGAACGCAACACTAAGTTTTCGCGCACAGCTTCGCGGCGCAAGTCGAGGTAGCGGTATTTCATACGCAGCTCGTCGCCGCCATCGGTATCGTTCTGAATTGTAAAAGGTGGAATTTCAGAAGGACTGAGCACCTTCACTTCCGACACTTCAATTTCGATATCGCCGGTAGCCATTTTGCCGTTTTTGCTTTCGCGCTCGCGAACAGTGCCTGTTACCTGAACAACAAATTCGCGGCCAAGGGCATTTGTGGCAGCTTTCAACTCTTCGGTAGCTTTATCGCCAATTACCAACTGGGTAATTCCATAGCGGTCGCGAAGATCAATAAACGTCATTGCTCCAAGGTTGCGCACTCGTTGCACCCAACCTGCAAGGGTTGTTGTTTGCCCAATATTTTCAATGCGGAGCTCGCCGCAAGTATGTGTTCTGTACATGTTTTCTGTGATTTTTCAATTCGCTGCTAAAATAGTAAGAAAAACCGCAATCAACTTCCTGATTGCGGTCAAAATTAAAGTGGTATTCTTTCTTGAGGTAGATTTTAAACCTCTTTAAGTTTCCAATTTCCTTTTTTGAAGAAAAACAGTGTTGTAAACGTCATCATCGATTCGGCAATAACAATTGCGATAAACACACCGTTTTGTTCCCATCCGGTAAACGAAGAGAGGAGCCATGCCAATGGGATTTCAATAATCCAGAATGCGAAGATGTTGATCAGGAAAGGAGTCCGGGTGTCGCCAGCCCCGTTAAACACATTCACAAGCACCATTCC
>CAZRXT010000398.1:0-2338 GCA_964604035.1 uncultured Prolixibacteraceae bacterium
TTCTCAAAAACTGCCGGTTTTACAGGCACTCGCTGTGCTTTTGTTGTGATTCCCGATGGTGTAAAGGCTTTCGATAAAGCAGGAAATTCATACCCGGTTAAACCTCTTTGGAACCGTAGGCATACCACCAAATTTAACGGTGTTTCGTATCCGGTGCAGAAGGCTGCTGCAGCTATTTATACCGAAGAAGGCAAAAAGGAAACTGCTGCTGTAATTGCTTACTATCTTGAAAATGCGAAGATTATGCGTGCGAGCCTTCTCGAAGCAGGTTATACTGTTTTTGGAGGGGTAAATGCTCCTTATGTGTGGGTTAAAACCAAAGGAAACCTCAAATCGTGGGACTTCTTCGATAAACTGTTGAAAGAAGCAAATGTGGTTGGTACACCGGGTTCGGGCTTTGGTCCTTCGGGCGAAGGGTATTTCCGCTTCTCGGCTTTTGCCGACAGGGAGAATGTGCTTGAAGCAATGCAACGAATAAAAGATCTTAAATAGATAGAGAGAACCTCGCTACAATGCGGGGTTTTTTTATGCCTTTTTTGCAAGAAGCTTAAACTCTGTTAAAAAGCTGGTTAATTATTGTTACGGTTTTACGTTCAACCTAACAAATGAATTACTTTTGCGCTGTTATAATTTTTATGCGAATACTGAAACTAACCATATCGTTTTTACTTTTTCTTCTGGCGTTTAATGTTAACGCTCAAGAGGTTGACCTTTATGTTGTGAACATCAAAGGGAAAATTATTAGCGACGATGGGGGAGATGTTGTTCCTTATGCCCACGTTATTAATGCAAGGGTACACGGCGGAACAACTTCAAATGCTGACGGGATGTTCTCAATCTCAATGTTTACTGAAGATACGTTAACGATACGCGCCATCGGTTATGTCGATTACCTGTTCACCGTCAATGAATTCCCACCGAAAGAACTTTACGAAATTAAATTGAAACCTGTACGATACCTGATTAACGAGGTTACTATTTCGGACAATACACAGTTGAAAAAACGGTTGGGCTTGCCAAGTGCCGAGCCTCTTGATATTCCTATTGAACTGAGGGCAAATTCGTTTAATGAAAAACCGACGGTATTGGCAGCGTTGCTTTCGCCAATGTCGTTCCTGCAATATCATCTGAGCGATAGCGAAAAAGCTAAGCGTACTACACTGATTGCCATTAAGAACGAAAAAGAGTGGGCCGAATTCTCAAAGTTCCATAACCTTGACAATATTTCGCGAATAACCGGGTTGAAAGATGAAGAGGCCGATAAGTTTATGATTTATTGCAACATGAATAATAAGTTGCCCTATTTTGCAAGTCAAATGCAGATCGAATTCCAAATTATGGATCTCTATTTTCAGTACAAGCAAATGCAAAAAGCTGCTGCTGAAACCGACTCAACCAAAACCAATTAATCTGTTTTGATCTACAGCAAGTGGCTGTAATTTTCGGCCGTTTGTCGCACATACTTTTGAATAATAGTTTGTAGCTCTACGGGCTTTTCAACTTGTGCAAAACTCCCTGTATTGAGTATCCATGCCGCAAAGCCGTTAAGTTCATCGTTCGAAAAATGAACACGCACAAAATCGCCGGCATCTTCTTCCGACAGAAAACCGTACCAGTATTTGGTGTCTTCCATCAGTTTCTTCCTCTTTTTCTGAACCAGTAGTGAGATGTTGGACTCGTTGCTGATAGGGTTGACTTGTTTCATAAACTCTTCAATAGAAGGGTGTTGTTTCCCTTTGAATGTTTCGTTTGTTGTACGGAGCGAAACAATGCGGTCGAGCCTGAAGTCGCGGTAATCGTTTCTTAGCCGGCACCATGCAAACAAATGCCAGCGCGAACTATAGTTGCACAACCCAATGGGTTCAACACAACGGCATTCGGCCAGGTCGTTGTATTTCGTTTCGTATTCAATTTCAAGTACCTGCTTGTTGACCAACGCATTCTGAATTTCGTTTAGGTAAAGCTGGTTAAATCGTTCGCTCATGGCGTTCATGTTGAACACGGCAACTTTTTCGTGCAGTTTCTCGAGGTAATCTTTCTCTCCGGGTTTCAGAATTGCCTTGATTTTGTATAGTGCCGAGCAGAAATCTTTCTTCACTTTTTCGTCCGACATTTTTTCGATCAGTTTCTCGCCAAACAGCAATGCCGATGCCTCTTCGCTTGTAAACATAACCGGCGGCAGGTGGTAGTTTTCCATCAGGTAATAACCAATTCCAGCTTCGGCACCAATGGGTACGCCACCTTCTTCCAACGCCCTGATATCGCGGTAAACAGTGCGCAGGCTAATTTCAAAGCGGTCGGCAATTTCTTGTGCTTTTACAATGCGTTTGCTTTGCAG
>CAZRXT010000399.1:0-2331 GCA_964604035.1 uncultured Prolixibacteraceae bacterium
TTCGTTAATTGCTGCACCAGTCGCCTTTTTCTGGTCAACAGGAACATTCTTAAACTCGTCGAAAAATTGGGAAATCAACCCCTTTTTGCTGAGGTATTTAATTCGTAACTCTTCCGCTTCTTCTTTGTTTGCAGCTGTAACTGCTGCAATTTCATTCTGTAATGCTTTGATTCTCTCTAACATCTTCAAGCTGTTTAAAATAAAGCTGCAAATTTAAAAGAAAATGCGAATAGAGGAGTGTATCGGCTTTTTTAATTAATTTCGGACTTTAACAATTAACGTTTATTTCTGTTTTTTAGCTGATTATAAATTGCATAAAATGAAGAAATTGTTGCCAATAATCCTGTTCTTGCTGTTTTCTTTTGAAAGTTTTTCAACCGGAAAAAACAGACCTGTGTTTAACCCTGTTGAACATGCTTCGTTTGTGATAGAAACCAATGGCCTGACTATTTTTGTCGACCCAGTGGGAAAACCAGAGGTATATAAAGCCTATTCAACGCCTCAACTCATTTTAATTACCCATACCCACGGCGATCATTTTGATGCCGATTTGCTTAAAAATTTGAATACTGAAAAGACAATTATTATTGGCCCTCAAAGTGTTATCGAAAAGTTGGGATTTGGCACGATCATGAAAAACGGTGAAACAAAAACACCAGTTTTAGATGTCGTTGTTGAAGCAATTCCGATGTACAACTCAACTGCCGAACGTTCTCAATTCCACCCAAAAGGGGCTGGCAACGGTTATGTAATTACAATTGATAATGAGCGAATTTACGTTGCAGGAGATACCGAAGATATCCCGGAAATGCTTTCACTAAAGAACATCGATTACGCTTTCATTTGCATGAATTTACCTTATACAATGACGGTTGAACAAGCGGCCTCAGCGGTGCTAAAGTTTCAACCGAAAATTGTTTTCCCTTATCATTACAGACAAAAAGATGGGTTCAACGACATCGAAACGTTTAAGAAGCTCGTATCGGTTAACAAAAAAATTAAAGTAGAATTTCTGAAATGGTATTGATGATCTAAACAAGGATCATCTCTAAAATTTCGGCCGATTCTTTAACCAATTGTTTGCAAATTTTATCGTGAAGGCCCAACTCTTCCGATTTTGCTTTTTCCTCGGGAACACAAAGCCTGTAGCCCAATAAATCCTTGCAATCGAGATGGGTGTTAATTTGCTGAAAAATCTTATTGTATTCCACTACTTTATTGGCAGCAATGGTCTTTTGTGTGTCCAAATTGTCCGACTGAGTTGCTGCCCATAAGCCAATAATAGAATAAGCAGCAGTAACAACACCGCAGGTTCTTCCCTGTCTGCCCATTCCTCCGCCAAAACTAAGTCCAAGCTTCACACAAAGCTCTTCCGAAACGCCATAATCTGGACCGAAAGCTGTAAACACAGCCTGATTGCAATTCATTGTTTTAAAGTTCTGTACAGCTAAAGTTGATTTCGCCATATTGATATCATTTTTGATTATTATCCTAATAGACAATCTTAACTCGTTTTAACCTGATGTCCTGAACCGGGCGAAAATCGTTTTGAATAGGCAGCAAAGTAATTCTGTCAGCTATTTCGAGGCCCGAAACAACCTCTCCAAAAACGGTGTAAGACCCGTCGATGTGGGGCGAACCACCTACCGTTTTGTAAACCTGACGCTGTTCTGGCGTAAACTTTATTTTATTCTCTTTTTCGATTTCATTAAGTTCGTCATCAAGGTATTTCCGCCCTGTAACAATGTAAAATTGCGAGCCATCGGAACGTTTCTCTTTATTGGCCGAATCGGGTTTACGAGGTGAGCCAATTGCCCCACGTTTGTGATACAACCCAGGAACTACATGAGCCGGAATAGTATAACCTGGCCCCTTCCATCCAACCACATCATCCGATTTGGCATTACGGGTATCGGCAGCACCAGTTTGAATACCAAAGTCGCGTATCACACGGTGAATGAGCAAACTATCAAAGTAACCCTCTTCGGCAAGTTTTACAAAGTTGTCGCGGTAAGCTGGTGTTTCGTTAAATAGCCTGATGGTTATATTGCCGTAATCGGTTTCAAGAATGATCTTCTTTATTGCAGAATTACGCTGTGCATTTGGATTTCCTATTGTCGAAAAAGGTTTTGGCTGTTCATTCTTGATCATCAATGCGTTAATTGTCTGCGCAGGTATGGCAAAAAAAGCACGTTCATAATTTAAGTCGATGGCTGTACCAAGACCCAACACATAACCATTTGAAAGAAAAACAGGCGTTCCAATATTGACCGTCAGAATAGAATTACTTATACTGACCAGTTTTTCACCAAAAACAATTTTTTCCTGCAA
>CAZRXT010000400.1:0-2314 GCA_964604035.1 uncultured Prolixibacteraceae bacterium
AATGAGGATGTTGATTATTGGATCGGGAGGAAGGGAACACGCTTTCGGTTGGAAAATAAAGCAAAGCACAAAAATTGAAAAACTTTTTTTTGCACCCGGAAACGCGGGAACTTCACAATTAGGTGAAAATATTCCTGTTGGAGTTTCTGATTTTGAAGGAATAAAAAAAGCTGTCTTAACAGAAAAGATCGATTTAGTGCTTGTTGGACCAGAAGTGCCATTAGTTGAAGGCCTCCACGATTTTTTCTTATCCGACGATCAACTAAAATCGATACCCGTTGTTGGGCCAACCAAAGCTGGAGCAATGCTCGAAGGAAGTAAAGATTTTGCCAAAGAATTTATGGTGAAATACAACATTCCAACTGCCCGCTACGAAACATTTTCTGTAGGAGATGTTGAAAAGGCAAAAACTTTTATGAAAACACTTCAGCCTCCTTATGTACTGAAAGCCGATGGATTGGCTGCCGGAAAAGGCGTTCTGATTTTAGACTCATTTGACGAAGCTGTTGCTGAATTAAAGGAGATGCTCGACGGAAAATTTGGATCGGCAAGCCAGAAAGTTGTCATCGAAGAGTTCCTATCGGGAATTGAACTTTCGGTATTTGCTCTTACCGATGGCAAAAACTACAAAATACTTCCCGAAGCAAAAGATTACAAGCGCATTGGCGAAGGCGACACCGGACTTAACACTGGTGGCATGGGTGCCGTATCGCCAGTTCCTTTTGCAAATGCCGAATTCATGGCTAAAGTTGAAGACCAGATTATCAAACCAACAATTTTTGGACTTCAACAAGAAAATATGAACTACAAAGGGTTTGTTTTCTTTGGATTGATAAGTTGCAATGGCGAGCCTTATACTATTGAATACAACGTGCGGATGGGCGACCCCGAAACAGAGGCCGTCATGCTCCGCATTAAATCCGACTTTGTCGACCTGCTTGAAGGTGTTGCCAACAACAACCTCGACCAAAAAACACTCGAAATCGACAGTCGCTCAGCAGCAACAGTAATGATGGTTTCGGGAGGTTATCCCGGCGATTACGAAAATGGAAAAATTATTACCGGAACCGAGAAGTCGGAAGAAAGTATTGTTTTTCATGCAGGCACAACGGTAAAAGATGGAAACGTAGTTACAGCCGGAGGACGTGTACTTTCAATCAGTTCGTATGGAAACAGTTTTCCTGAGGCGTTGGAAAAATCATACCAAAACGCTGCAAAAATTAATTTTGAAGGAAGTTACTATCGTAAAGATCTCGGTTCCGATTTGAAGAAATATTTGTAAGAGAATTTAAACTCGAACATTAAAACACAATCAATTGAGCTTACTTCGAATTTTCAGGGCTAATAACGGATACAATTTTATATTGCTCCCTATTTTCGGGGCGTTGTTGCTTATGAAAACCTTTCTGGACACGAAAGGGATAAATGCCGGAAACATTGTTTTCACCTCTCCAATTACAGGCACTCTCGACTTGTCGGGAATGTCGCATTTGGGAGTGATAATACTTGCATACATTCCGGCTATTATCATTTCGTTTCTCCTCTTAAGTATAAATGCAAGATTCTCATTCATTCGCGAACGCTCTTTTTTGCCATCATATCTATTTCTTATTCTGGCCTTTACACAACCGTCGCTACACTTTATTCATCCGGTTTATGTCTCTGGAATATTCATTCTCTTAGCTATAAGTGTAATTTTTTCGGCTTATGAAGAAAAGAAAGCAATATCGAAGGCTTTTAATGCGGGAGTACTGACCGGACTGGCCGGATTGTTCTACTTAAGTTCATCGTTATACATTATTCTTGTTCCAATTAGCCTGTTCGCCCTTAGGGGAAAAATTGGCTGGAGGGAATATTTCACTTCATTCATTGGCTTTCTGATCCCATGGATTTACACCTTTTCATCGTATTTTATTTTTGGCGATATCTCAAAGTTGATCGACATATTGGCTCATTCCGTCTCGTACAATAAGCCAACTGGAACAATTATCGAATACATTCCAGAAATAGTATTCTTTTTTGTAGTTTTTGTAATCACGGTAATAGCAAGCTTCTATATTCTAAATCAATACGATGAGAATAAGATAAGCACCCGCAGATACAATAAAATCCTTTTCTTCTACTTCGCTACATCGCTAATAATAACTATTTTGCCTCAGGTATCGTTCGAAGTTTTTGTTTTAATCTCTATACCGCTTACCTATCTATTTTCTAACTATCTTTCATTTATGAAACGCCGTTTCTGGGCAGAATTCTTTTTTGCAATTCTGATCCTTTTTTCGATTATGTTCCAATTTGTGGTAGAATGGATGAG
>CAZRXT010000401.1:0-2308 GCA_964604035.1 uncultured Prolixibacteraceae bacterium
AATGACATGAAATCATCAGCAACTATTGTTAAAACAGAATATTACAACACATTGGGAGTTAAACTTTCGCAACCAGCAAACGGCCTCAACATTATTAAGAAAACAATGTCTGATGGCTCAATTGTTACAAGCAAAAGATTCATCAACAAATAAATAATGAACAGCGAAGAGCCTATCAGTAATAGACTCTTCGCTTTCTTTATTAAATCTCTCCAAAGAGAAAAATGACATTCAGCCTCATTCGAATGTTACGAAGTACACAGTTCTCAAAGCAATAGCTTTCATGTAAAAAGTTTACTATATCACAGAAAATCAAAATCATACCATGTCTACTATGAAAACATCTGGCCGATTATTACTTATCATCATGCCTATCTTTTTGATATGCTGCAAACCATCTACTGAATCATCGAAGAAAGCCGAGAGTTCTGAATTGTGGTCGGTTAAAATGGCAAACTCGGTCATGAACCTTCACGACTCTCTAATTTACTATGAAGGACGCGAGCGGATAAGATGGCAATATGATGTGGCAATGCTTTCAATGGCCATTGACAAACTGGGCGTAATTGATCAGAAATATTCTGATTACATGAAAACATATTACGACTATTTCATCAACAGCGATGGAACAGTAAATACCTATAAGATTGAAAACTACAACATCGACAATATAAATCCTGCAAAAAACCTTTTTACCCTCTACAAACGCACAGGCGAAGAAAAATATAACATTGCAATACAAGGCTTTGTAAAGCAAATGGAGAACCATCCTAAAACTCAGAGCGATGGTTTCTGGCACAAAAAAGTTTACCCTTACCAAATGTGGCTCGATGGAATTTACATGGGCTCACCATTCCTTGCTCAATATGCCAAAGAATACAACAAAAGTGAATGGTTTGATGTGGTAACACACCAAATAACACTTATTTACGATAAAACACTCGACCCAAAAACCAAGCTACTTTATCACGCCTGGGATGAAAGCAAAGAACAGAAGTGGAGCAACCCCGAAACTGGCCAATCGCCTCATTTCTGGAGCCGTGCAATAGGTTGGTATACTATGGCCATTGTCGACGTTCTCGACTATCTTCCTGAAAATCATCCCGACCGCGAAAAAATCATTACGATATTAAATAACACAATCGATGCCCTTCTAAACGTTTCGGACAAAGAAACCGGCCTATGGTTTCAGGTTCTCGACCAAGGAAATCGCAAAGGAAACTATATTGAAGGATCGGGCACCTGCATGTACATTTACGCTATGGCAAAGGCCGCAAATAAAGGATACATTAAAAAGAAGTACTTTCAGATTGCGAACAAGAAATTCGATTCTGTGATTAAGAATTTAATTGTTACTGATGGAAATGGAAACCTCGTTTTGAAAAGTGTTTGTGGTGGTTGCGGCTTAGGAGGCAATCCTTATCGCGATGGCAGTTACGAGTATTACATTAACGAAAAAGTTGTTGATAACGACAGCAAAGGTGTTGGCCCTTTTATTCTTGCGGCCATTGAGTTGAACCGATAATTCATAAATTGCACCTGAAAACAATCAATCTAAAATTCAAGTTTCAGCAAATCAAAACCTTACAACAATGAGCAACTTTAAGTACTTTATACTTTCCTTAGGTTTGGCTTTACTTCTGGCCGGATGCAATTCAGTTAATCAGAATATGTTGAAAGTAAAATTCAACGAATCGGTTTCCGATGGTCGTGTTTTTGAATTCGCCAACATCGAAAACAATAAGCAACTTAAAGATATTATCTCAAAACCATTCATTGTTAAACAATCGGAAAAAGAAATTCCATCGCAACTTATCTTCGACCCGGCATCAAAGACGCATTCTCTGTTGATATATCCTGCTATCGACAATAAATCAGATTTTACAGTCGAAACAGGAGTGAGCCCGTCAACAAATTACACTCCAATGGCACATGCCGAATTGTGGCAGAAAGTTGGTGGCCAGTTCGTTGATCGCAAATATATTGGTGGCCAATTTGTCGAAGTTGATTCAGTAAGAGTTCCCGATGAATGTACCGACCACTCTTTTTTCATTAAATACGAAGGCCCGGGATGGGAATCGAACCTTGTTGGATACCGTTTTTACCTCGACTGGCGAAATGCGAACGATATTTTTGGAAAGAGAACGGAAAAGATGGTCTTAGAAAACGTTGGACAAGATGGTTACGACTCATACCACAACCTGAACGAATGGGGAATGGACAATTTCAAAGTAGGCGAAACGTTAGGAATTGGCTCAATCGGATATTGGAACGGAGAATCGGCCGAAAGAGTTGCAAAAACCGACAG
>CAZRXT010000402.1:0-2305 GCA_964604035.1 uncultured Prolixibacteraceae bacterium
CGGAAGTTTAAAGCCCATAATATTGATGCAATGGCGGTGGCTTGTCATCCGGGTGTTAGCAGCACAAGCTTATTCCGATCGTCGGGAGCTTTTATCGACTCATTAAGCTCATTGTTCGGGCAAAAACCAGAGATGGGAACCTTGCCAATATTGAGGGCAACAACCGAACAAGGTCTTCGTGGAGCTGAGTATTTTGGGCCTACAAAAGTAATGGAGTCGCGCGGGTATCCCGAACTGACAAAATCAAACAAAACATCGTACAATCTTAAGCTTGCAACCGAACTTTGGTCCGTTTCCGAAAAGCTTACAGGTGTAACTTATAATTTTTAATTTTTGCCGGAACTTGAGTTTGAAATTAATGTTTAATAATAAGTTGTACATATTAATTAAAAGGTATAACTTCGAAAAAACATTAAAAATCAGCCTTATGAAAAATTTGCTATTCCTTTTCTTTCTTCTGATAAACCTATTTGGAAGTTTGTATGCTCAGGTATTAGTAGCACCGTTCTCAGTAAAACCTCCACTTTGCGATGGAATTATTGATTCCAGTGATTGTTGGAACACCACGTGGATTCCGTTAGATAAAATTAAAGATTCGAGCACAAGCCATAACGACTATTTTGCTCAGTTTCAAATGATGCACAATGCTGATTATATTTTTATTGCCGTAAAAGTTCAGGATGCAACCGTTGGCGGTTCTCATGTAAATACATTCGATAATGACTGTTCAGAACTCTATTTTTCGATGGATACCACAACGCTTGAAAATGGAGCTTATTTCGATGGTTGTTGGCAATTGAGAGCTCAAAGAGTTAAAAAAGAGGCTAGAGTGTTGGGTTATCTCGATGGATATTCAAGTCAATACAAATTCAATATTGATTCATTGGCGAAATCTGATGGTTTCGAATTTGGAACAACCGATAATGGTAAAGAATACACTCAGGAATTTATACTTCCCAAAACAGCATTGGTTAGTGGAGCCAACTTCGACGATAAATATATCCGATTTGACATTGAGGTTTCGGACAACGATGGTAATTATAGAACAGGACAACGATTTTGGAATTCAAATACAGACTTACAATGGAGTAATACAAAGTTTCTCGGCATTGTAAAGTTGGAACATATACAAATTGAGTTGTCGGCATTAGAAGTTGAAGAGAATGCCCCCGCTAATACTGTAATTGGGACTTTGTCGTTGTCGGGAGATGACGTGCCAGCTGTGTTTACTCTTAATTCTACTGATTCATTGAATGATAACAGTCATTTCGCTATCGTAAATAATCAACTTGTAACCAACGGAGGTTTTGATTATGAATCAAAAAAGAACTATTTGATTGAAGTTACTGGCGTAGATGAAAATAACATTACCTATACCCGAAAGTTTGAAATAAAAGTTACCAATCGTCCCGAAATCCAACTGTCAAGCTATTCGGTTAATGAAAATGAAGAAGTAGGAGTTTTGGTCGGTAATGTTTTGGATATTTTTGATGGTGTCTTGGATTCTGCCTACACGTATAGTATTGTCCAAGATGAAAATACTGATTACAACAGTTTCTATGTCGATAAAAATTCACTTCGTACAAATGAAAAATTCAACTACGAAATCAAGAAAAAGTATTCGATACTGCTTCAGCGCGACTCCACAATTATCGATGCAATCAACTTTGAGATAAACGATACAAATGATCCGCCAACCGATGTTTTGTTGTCAAATTCCTTGGTTTCAGTTGGTTCTGGCAAACAAACATTGATAGGGATACTAAGTTCTGTCGATGAAGATGTTGACGAAACGTTTACGTATTCATTATCTCCAGATGATGGTGATTTTTACAATGATAAATTCGCAATTGATGGTAACAAATTGCACTTTAGTGCCGATTTCGACTTTATTAATGCAACTTATCAGGTTCGGATTCAAACCGAAGATCATGCAGGAATGACTTTCAGTAAATCTTTTACCATACAGGTTACTACAGTTAATAATGCGCCAACAAATATTAAACTTTCGAAATCGGTTATCGACGAGAACATGCCTGTAGGTAGTTTTGTTGGGCGACTTTCATCTATCGATGCGAACCTGGACGATTCTCATACTTATTCGTTAGTTACTGGCGATCTCGATACAAATAACGAGAGCTTTAAGATTCAGGGAGATTCGTTGGTTAGCAACATTGTTTTTGATTTCGAAAAGCAGCCTGTTTATTCTGTCCGAATTCAAACGAACGATAGTGGAGGTAAAGCATTTAGCAAAGCATTTCTGATTTCGATTAATAATCAGGATGAAGTCTCTGTCGATTTTTCG
>CAZRXT010000403.1:0-2305 GCA_964604035.1 uncultured Prolixibacteraceae bacterium
AATGTTTTTTGCAACATAAAAACCCTCCCGATTATTGATAAAATTGGGATGTTTTAATTAAGATGCAGGAGTGTTTTTTTAATACTAATCTTCTTATTAATCCAAAATCGCAAAGTTTTTTCTTGAATGTTCAGATTGAGTTTGCATTTAATCTAAGTATTTACTGTACAGAAACTTTGCTTAATCGGAATTTGTAAAATAACTTAACTAATTTAAATAATTTATGTATGGACGGTAAAATGGATTTGGCTTTTCAGCTCTTGGGCATAGGTATGCTGACCGTATTTGCTATGCTTTTTTTGGTTGTGTTTATTGGCAACATGATTATCCTGTTTGTAAATAAATATGCACCAGAAGAAGAGGCTGTTATTCCTTTAAGGAAATCAACAGAGGATGTAATAGATCCTAAAAAAATGTCGGCAATTATTTCAGCAGTACAAACCGTAACAGGTGGAAAAGGCAAAGTTGTTAAAGTAGAGAAAGTTTAACTTATTAATTTGTAACAATTTAATCAACATTAAAATATGGAAAAACGTAAAGTAAAATTTTCGTTAGTTTATCGAGATATGTGGCAGTCTTCAGGGAAGTATTTGCCTCGGGTAGACCAGTTAGTGAAAGTTGCCCCGCACATTATTGAAATGGGGTGTTTTGCCCGTGTTGAAACCAATGGTGGCGGTTTTGAGCAAATAAACCTTCTCTTTGGCGAAAACCCA
Organism: uncultured Prolixibacteraceae bacterium; assembly: GCA_964604035.1. GTDB lineage: Bacteria > Bacteroidota > Bacteroidia > Bacteroidales > Prolixibacteraceae > CAYMTR01. The sequence goes on from CAZRXT010000403.1 coordinate 714, forward strand.
AACAATGCCGTTCGTAAATGGACAAAACCATTTAACGATGCAGGAATACAAACCCACATGCTCGACCGTTCGCTCAATGGTTTACGTATGAGCCCTGTTCCTGCCGATGTTCGCCGAATGATGTACAAAGTGAAAAAGGCTCAGGGAACCGACATCACCCGTCCTTTCTGCGGATTGAACGATGCCAGAAACATTATCGACTCAATTAAATATGCCAAAGAAGCGGGTATGATTGCCCAAGCTGCTTTGAGCCTTACGTATTCAAAAGTACATACTGCCGAATCGTACATTCAGTTGGCCGACACATTAATTAAAGCTGGTGCCGATGAAATTTGCTTGAAAGATATGGCCGGAATTGGCCGCCCAGCTTGGTTGGGTCAAATTGTTGAAGGCATCAAAAAGTTGCACCCATCAATTCCATTACAATACCATTCTCATTCGGGACCAGGCTTTGCAATGGCTTCAATTCTTGAAGTTTGTCGTGCTGGTGTCGAGTATATTGATGTTGCCATGGAACCTCTTTCGTGGGGAACAGGCCATGTCGACGTGCTTGCAGTTCAAGCTATGTTAAAGGATGCTGGCTTCGATGTACCTGAGATCAACATGGATGCTTACATGAAAGTTCGCAGTCTTACTCAGAGCTTTATCGACGACTTCCTTGGTTACTACATTGATGCAAAAAACCGTTACATGAACTCACTTTTAATTGGTCCGGGTCTTCCGGGCGGAATGATGGGTTCTCTTATGGCTGACCTTGAAAGCAACCTCGAAAGCATAAACAAATGGAAAGTGAAGAACAACAAGCCTGAACTATCTCAGGATGAATTGCTTGTCAAACTTTTCAACGAAGTTGAATACATTTGGCCTATGGTAGGTTTCCCTCCATTGGTAACACCTTATAGCCAATATGTTAAAAACTTGGCGATGATGAACGTTATGCAAATTGAAAAAGGCAAAGAACGCTGGAGTATGATTGCCGACGACATTTGGGATATGTTGATGGGGAAAGGTGGAAAACTCCCAGGAGAACTTGCTCCCGAAATCAAGAAATTGGCTAAAGAACAAGGTAAAGAAGAGTTTACCGACAATCCACAGTCGCTTTTCCCAGATATGTTGCCAACTTTCCGCAAAGAGATGGAGGAAAAAGGTTGGGAACTTGGTCCCGACGAAGAAGAATTATTCGAACTTGCAATGCACCCTCAACAATACCGTGCTTACAAATCGGGTGCTGCAAAGAAATCTTTTGAAGAAGATCTTGCAATTCGAAAAGTTGAAGGTGGTGGCTTAATTGCAAAACCTGCATCGGCATCAAAAGAAACAACAACCATTAGTGGCGAGCCTACAATGTTAAATGTGAATGTGAATGGCGAAAACTTCAAAGTTACAGTTTCTTACGGCGACTCGCCAGCAACTTCGGTGGGTTCGAGTTCAGTTGCTTCAGCACCTGTTGCATCTACTGGTGCTACTCAAGAAATTCTTTCTCCGCTAGAAGGGAAATTCTACCTGACAAAAAACTCATCTGAAACACCAATTAAAGTTGGCGATGTGTTGAAAGAAGGCGACTTGATTGGTTACGTTGAGGCAATGAAAAC
>CAZRXT010000404.1:0-2286 GCA_964604035.1 uncultured Prolixibacteraceae bacterium
GAAACCGCAAATCTGATATTGCTGAACTCTCAGCTTTCTTTCTGAAGAAATATACCGAGAAGTACAACAAGCCCGGTGTTGAATTGGGCGACGGTGCATTGAAAAAGCTTGAAGAATATGCATGGCCGGGCAATGTTCGCGAACTGCAACATGCCATTGAAAAAGCTGTGATTTTGGGCGACGGGTTCATGCTGCAACCTTCTGATTTTATCTTCCGAACGGGCGAAAGTACATCGTCGGACAATTACGAAGGCACACTCGAAGAGATGGAAAAGAAGTTGATTGCCGATGCAATTTCTAAACTTGAAGGCAACTTAACAGCAGTTGCAGTCCAGCTTGGCGTTACCAGGCAAACCCTTTATAATAAAATCAAACGATATGGCTTATAAACACTATACTCGTTTGCTGGTTGCCCGTTTGTGCGGTGTGGTTTTGCTGCCACTTTTTATTGGCTTTTTGATTTCAACGTCAGAATCGGTTTCCCCCCTTATTTTTTTGTCGGGGTTGGAACTGATCTTGATTTTCGAATTGGTGAGTTTCCTGAATAAGTCGAACCGACAGATCAACTTCTTTATTCAGGCGATTAAAAATGACGATACAACACTCCGTTTTCCAATTAAGACCGGTAATTCAATTATAAGCGACTTGCACCAAAGTTTGAACGAACTTAATGTGATTTTGCAGCAAACAAAGGTCCGAAGCCAAATTAAGGAGCGCTATTTCAGCGAAATTCTTCAAAACATTGGAACAGGGGTGATGGTTTACAACGAAAAGGGATTTGTTACCGAAGTGAATACTGCCGCACTCGATCTGTTTGGTCTTCAAAATCTGACCCATCTATCTCAAATTGACCGTGTTGATCCTCGTTTCAGGGGTGAACTTACCGATTTGACAAACCTTCAGAAACAGGTAATAACCCTTCGGAAAGCAAACGAACAGGTGCAGATCATTACCCGTTGTTCTGTAATCAATCTGAAAGATGAAAATGTGAAACTCATTACACTTCAGGATATCAGGGGCGAATTGGAGCGGAAGGAACTCGATTCGTGGGTGAAACTGATCAGGGTGTTGAGCCACGAAATTATGAACTCGCTGGCTCCGGTAACTTCAATTGCCCAATCGTTGCAAAGTATTTGGAACGAGAAAATTGAAAATACTCCTGCTTTTTCCGATGACGAAGCGGTTGACAGTACCATAAAAGGTCTTGAGGTGATTGGCGAGCGTGGCAAAGGGTTGATTCGGTTTGTGCAATCGTATCGGATGCTGACCAAAGTGCCCGTTCCGCAACTGGCCCCGGTGGGTATGAAAAACCTCTTCGACAGGCTGAGCATTCTGGTATCGCCGTTGAAAACTGAGTTCAATGTTGCCATCAGGTTTCACTATCACGAACCCGATTTTCAGCTAATGGTCGACGAGCAAATGCTGGTGCAGGTGGTAATCAATTTGGTGAAAAATGCCGCTGAAGCGTTGACGGAAACAACTGACCCAACAATTGAAATATTGTGCAAGCAACTATCAAATTCGGAAACCGAAATTACGGTGAGTGATAATGGTCCCGGTATTCCCGATGATATTATTGAGGAGATTTTTGTACCGTTCTTCACAACAAAAGCTACCGGAACCGGAATTGGTCTGAGCTACTCGCGACAAATAATGAGGGCTCATGGCGGTTCAATTAGTTGCAGTTCGCAACCAGGGAAAACCGTATTCAAACTGCACTTGTGATGCTGATTATTTTTTTGATGTTGACCGGAAAAGATTTCTTAGCGGACTGAAAGAAGGCACTTTCTTCATGTAATCGACATATTCTGAACCAAATTGGTTGACAAGTTGCTGCTCTTCGTCTTTAATACCAATAAGGATGAAGAAAATTGAAGCAACCGACAACGAGATGCTGAAAATATCGTGATTGATCATTGCCACGCCAAAGTTAAGCAACATGAAACTCAGGTATTGTGGGTGCCTTATTATGCCGTAAATCCCTTTGTCGACAAGCTTTGTTGTGGCCATGTAACTTCCGTTTGAGCTTATGTTGCCATATTTCCGCAGAGTAAAGTAGGGAATTGGCCACAGAATTACAGCAATCAGAAAAGTAAGGAGCCCGGCAATTTTCAAAGCCGCTATTTTTGGCTCATGGGTAATGAGCACGTTTTGCAGGATATTGGCCGAAAGCAATAGCTCACCTAGGGCTAGCGCCGAAATAATGTCTTTCCAACTTTTTTCTTTTGTCATAATTGATATTGCCTCTGATTTGTGAGCTTCAAAAGTAGTTATTTTTTGAGTTTG
>CAZRXT010000405.1:0-2283 GCA_964604035.1 uncultured Prolixibacteraceae bacterium
TCCAAAGCAAAACCGACTTTGGAACGATCTCGATGTCTTTCAAAATAGATGCACCGGTTGTTGTAAACCCTGAAACTGTTTCGAAAAAAGCATCTGCAAACAAAGGGATAGAACCTGTTAAAAGATAAGGGATAGAGCCAAACAACGAGATGACTAACCAAGTCATTACAACCGACATAAATGAATCTTTTACAGAATGCTCTAGAATTCTTTTCCTTGTAAGCAAAAAACCCACTCCCCCTAACCCGATAGAAATCAGGAAAGAAAAAAATAACGACCAAACAGCAGATTCTTTAAAATACCAAGCAACGGCAACACAACTCAACATGAAAATGCTTTCAAAAATTACACTAATTGAAACTACATGTGCTACATGATTAATATTTAATCTGCTCATAATGACCTTATCTGTTTTCTTTAATATGCTTATTTCAAAAAAGATATTACCTATTTAAAATCAAGCCCTTATCTTAATTCTCCAATGAAAATTACGATGCAAAAATATATTACATTTCTACTTAGCAACTAAATTTTGAAAAAAAAGAAGCGCTTCACTCCAAAATAATTTTTTTAGATCAACCCATAGGACGCTTTAACGAAATATTGAAGGTTCAACAGCTTAAAACGTCAACTATATTGATATTTTGCGAATATAGGTTATATCTATTTTCGATATGACTAACGGAAGTTTTCCAAACTTTCTATATCAGCCTTTCACATTCGCATCACAATAACTTAAGACAAAAAAAGGCTACCCTAAGGCAGCCTTTTCTATATCAATTTCGCATTAATTAAGCTAGAGGTATATTCCCTCCTCCGAATCCCATTGGAGGCAAATTAGGCTCATGTCCAGCACTAACCTTAATTTGTCCATTCTGCACCTCAAACTTCTTCACGTTGTCTTGCAGCGCAAGAAGAAGCCTTTTGGCATGTTCCGGAGTTAGAATAATTCGTGATTTAACACTTGCTTTAGGAACACCAGGCATAACCCTCACAAAGTCAACTATAAATTCAGAAGATGAATGAGTTATAATAGCAAGGTTTGAATAAGTTCCCTGTGCTACTTCTTCGCTCAACTCAATATTCAGTTGATTTTGATTTTGTTTTTCTTGATCTTCCATATTACTATTCATCATCTTCGTCTAAGTCGAAATTACGTTGATCAACCAAACGATCATACTCATCTTTCGAACCAACAACAAGATTTTTATATTCTTTCTGGCCTGTTCCTGCAGGAATTAAGTGACCGCATATAACATTCTCTTTCAAACCTGAAAGGTCATCAACTTTTCCGTTAATTGCAGCTTCGTTAAGCACCTTTGTCGTTTCTTGGAATGAAGCAGCTGACATCCAGCTTTTAACTTGAAGTGCTGCCCTTGTTATTCCTTGCAAGATCTGACTAGAAGTTGCTGGCACAGCATCACGGGCTTCAACAAGCTTTTTATCTTTACGCCTCAATTGTGAATTTTCATCCCTCATTCGACGAGCTGTTACAATTTGCCCTTCACGGAAAGCATCACTTTCACCATGATCGGTAATTACTTTCTTCGCAAAAATCCAATCATTTTCAGCAATAAAGTCAAGTTTATCAACAATTTGTTTCTCAAGGAATCGAGTATCTCCCGGGTCAACAATCTCAACTTTACGCATCATTTGGCGTACAATAACTTCAAAGTGCTTGTCGTTAATTTTTACACCCTGCATTCGATATACATCTTGAACTTCGTCAACAATGTATTCCTGAACAGCTGTAGGACCTTTAATGGCAAGAATATCGCCTGGAGTAATTGCACCATCAGAAAGAGGAGTTCCTGCTCTCACATAATCGTTCTCCTGAACAAGGATTTGACGAGAGAGAGGTACCAAGTATTTCCTGACTTCGCCGTTTCGAGAAGTAACAATCACCTCACGGTTACCACGTTTAATTTTTCCTAAAGTCACTTCTCCGTCAACCTCAGAAACTACAGCTGGGTTAGAAGGATTACGTGCCTCAAACAATTCAGTTACTCGAGGCAAACCACCGGTAATGTCACCAGCTTTACCTGAAGCTCTAGGAATTTTAACCAAAATATCTCCGGCATTTACGGCTTGACCGTTTTCTACCGACAAGTGACCACCTACTGGTAAATTGTATGAACGGATTGTAATTCCTGATTCATCCAAAATTCGTAACGATGGGTTTTTGGTTTTATCGCGAGTTTCAATTATTACTTTTTCTTTATAACCAGTCTGTTCGTCCGATTCATCGCGGAAAGTTACACCATCGATAAGGCTATCGAATTC
>CAZRXT010000406.1:0-2229 GCA_964604035.1 uncultured Prolixibacteraceae bacterium
AACCGGAAGCAGGGCTTACTTTCAGAAGGTTCTGAAAAAAACGAGGGCCACCATTTCTGGCAGCCCTCAACTTATACTATCAAATTTGTGATTATTCTACAATTGTAACCCAACCATACTTATCGGCCTCGTCGCCATACTGAATGGCACGGAGTTTTTCATAAAGCTTAGTACAAACCTCGCCCGGCTCTTCGCTAATAAAATAGGTCTTATCATTTTCAATATCGACAATACTCTTAATTGGAGATATAACGGCAGCAGTTCCGCAGGCTCCGGCCTCATCAAAAGTAGTAAGTTCTTCGAGCGGAATTTGCCTTGCTTCGACCCTCATTCCCAGCTCAATTGCAAGCTGTTGCAAGCTCTTATTTGTAATAGATGGCAGTACCGACGACGACTTTGGAGTAACAAATGTGTTGTCTTTAATTCCGAAGAAATTGGCAGCCCCACACTCGTCAATGTATTTTTTCTCTTGTGGATCGAGGTAGAACTCCGAAGTGTAACCTAAATCGTGAGCTTCTTTATTGGCGCGCAAACTGGCAGCATAGTTGCCTCCAATTTTATAAGTACCAGTTCCATGAGGTGCTGCACGGTCGAATTTACGGGTTACCGCATACGAGTTTGCTTTGAAACCTCCTTTAAAATAAGGGCCAACAGGCATAACCATTACCACAAAAAGATATTCATCGGCAGGGTGTACACCAATTTGCGCCCCTGTTCCGAAAAGCAACGGACGAATATATAACGATGCACCCGACTCGTAAGGAGGCATAAAGCGTTCGTTCAGTTTAACCGCCTTTAAAACAGCTTCGGTAAAAATCTCGGTAGGTAATTCGGGCATTAACACGCCACGGCACGAAGACTGTAACCTAATTGCATTCTCTTCGATACGAAAGATACGGATCTTTCCATCTTTCCCTTTAAAAGCTTTTAAGCCTTCGAAAGCTTCCTGTCCATAATGGAGGCCCGATGCTGCCATGTGAACCGAGATGTGTGTTTCGGACGAGACTTCCAGTTCTCCCCATTTACCATTACGGTAATAACACCTTACGTTGTAGTCGGTATCCCTGTAACCGAACCCTAAATTTCCCCAATCTAAATTTTCCATTATAATAAGTTTGAAAGTTCCGAATTTGATTCTTTTTAGTTTGCGACTTCAAAAATAAAAAAATATGAGAAGAAAGACGAAGTTAAAAACCAAACAATTATACTCTTGTTTCAAAATCGATATAATAACCGTTGTGTTTTCTGATATTTAAAACACGTTCATCGTCAAAAATGAGATACTGGCCTTTTATGCCCGTCAACCTTCCTCCTATTTCGGGGGTCGAATCAAATGACACAGAATTTACTTTTTCAATTTTTGAGAGTAGCGGATAAGTGAACGTAGAGATAGAGTTATCGGGTTCGGCATATTTTCGGAGTTCGCCGGGGAGCCTTTCTGTAAGCTTAATCTTCTCTGCAAATAAATCGATATCTAAATTGATATTGCCCTTCAACATTGCCTGCCATTGGGTTTTGTCGGCAACAAATTTCTTCAGAAATACTTCTATTACACCAGCAATGTGCCTGTTTGGAGTACGGGCAAGCTTTATTGCCTGAACTGCGCCCTGATCAATCCAACGGGTGGGAATTTGAGTGTGGCGAGTAACACCCACCTTCAAATCGCTTGTAATGGAGAGGTAAACAAAGTGGTCGATCAAATCGTGCTCTTTGGCCCATTCCATATCGCGGGCAATGCCAAGGTGAGCTTTTGAAAGTTCGGGGCGAATTACACTTTCGTCGGCTTCGGGGGCAGTGAGGAAACAGTTGTAGCAGAAACCCTGGCTGTACGATTTATTGGTTTTCTTTCCACAGTTGATGCAATTAATTACACCGTTGTGCTTCATCGTAATTTCTTTCCCCAGCAGCGAGTTCATGTCAATTTCTTCATCGCCCAAAGGCAAGAAATAGCAAACAGGATCGGCTGCTTCGCTTCGCATTTTAATAAGGTTTCCAGAGTGTTGCATTTTGAATTTTGTTTTGAATAGACCCTACAATTTAATCTTTACATCAATAAAGAAGAAGCATTTTGTAACATTCAATCAAGAAAAAACCCTGCACTGGAATCCAGAGCAGGGTTTAGATTTTATCTTAAGAAATAAGATTACTTAGCAAGCTTTTTTGCTTTTCTTCTTTCATCCCAATTCTTTGCATCGTAAGCAATAGGAGTGGCAATAAATACGGTTGAAT
>CAZRXT010000407.1:0-2217 GCA_964604035.1 uncultured Prolixibacteraceae bacterium
AGTTCTTTTACAGCCTCTTCGGTTGTTTTAACGTACTTCCATTCGACCGAATTTTCAGCGTCGAGAGCTGTTTTGTGAATGTCTTTATTTGGTGGCGTTGCAGTGTATCCGCATAGGTAAATTGATTCAATGAGCAATGCATCCGAGGTTCTGAAAACAGAGCCAATGTTGTTGCAGCTTCTTATATTGTCGAGCACAACAACAACCTGATTCTTCTTTACGTTCTTATATTCTTCAATTTCAAGGCGATTTAATTCGCTGTTCTTAAGTTTTCTCATCGTTAAAATATTACAAATCAAAATGTTTTCGTCTCACAGGCATGCTCATGCACCTAGCTCCACCACCTCCGCGGGCCAATTCGGCACCGGCAATTGTTATCACCGATTTTTCAGTGGGGAAAGATACTTTTTTATTGATTATATCTTTTGCGGCGATGACACTAAATCCATTTTTGTTAAGTTCTTCAATGGTGTGGATGTTTCGGTCGTAGCCAATTATTATTCCTGGCGCTAGGGCTAAAAAGTTTGCACCGCTATGCCATTGTTCGCGTTCCTGATTCCATTTGTCCGATCCTCCGCATGTTATTGGTTTGAAGTCGAATCCTTGTTTTTGAAGTGCTTTCAGTAGGTTTGGTTCGTTTTCAATAGACAAAACTTCGCCGTTAGCAATTGTGATATGGATGGTTCTGTAGCGATCGTGCGAAAGAATTAGTGGTTCATAAACCATGCACGAATCTTTGTCGAGCAATGTGAAAACCATGTCGAGGTGAATAAACGACTCAGGGGTGTCGGGTAGTTCTTGTACCAGAATATGGAACGGTTCTTTTCTATCTTTTTTAATTGCATCAACAATGAAATCGATGCCCTGAGTTGAGGTTCTGACCCCGGTCCCAATTACAAGAACATTTTCGCTAACAATCAGAACATCACCACCTTCAATTTTGACTGATTGAATATCTCTTTCAGCATTTAGGGCTATCGGGTTATGCCTTTCTACTCCAAAATCGGGGTGGTATTTGAATATGGCATTCATAATTACCGATTCTCTTTCGCGGACATTATTGGCCATTTTACCAATTAACACTTTGTTATAGAGCGATATTGATGCGTCGCGCGTAAAAATAAAATTGTGGAGTGGCCGTAAACTATATCGTTCGTTACTTAGGTATTTTGTAAGCGAATTGCGTTTAATATCAACACCTTCAATTAATTGGCGGGCTATTTCATCACATTCAAGCGACGAAAGATACTCTTTCAGTTCAGGAACATTTTCGCTTTCGCATATTTTCGACAGAAGGTTTTCTTTGACCCTTGATTGATTCAATATTTTGGCAAGCAATTCTTTAACCTCATACGTTTTGCAGTGTAAGTCCAGTATATCTTTGAATTGTTGATATTCTTCTTTTGCAACCGAAAGGTTCAGAATGTCGCTGTAAAGGGCTCTTTCTACATTTTCGGGTATCATCTTCTCAACTTCTTGCCCGGGAGAATGTAAAATTACCGCTTCAAGTGTGCCGATTTCAGAACTGACATTAACTTTGCACATACAAATAAGGTATTAATTCATAACAAAAGTAGAGAATTCTTTAAGACAAAGGCAGATACAAAAACTGACTGTTATCACGTTTAAAGTGGTATAAGTTTTGATATGCTCACAGTGTTTAATTCTTTTGAAATGGTAAAAATCTGCAAACATATTTTTGTTCTTGGTTTGTTCCTGATTTCTGCTTTAGTTGGAAAAGCTGAAGTTTCGCAGCTTTGTTTTGCCTCCGATACTACTATTTACCGCGAGGTTGAAACCATAAATGTTTTTCCCCGCAAAGGGTTAAAGATGAACCCTAAGCAGTATGCCAAGCTGGTAAAAAAAATCAAGAAAGTTTATCCTTTAGCTAAAGAGGCTGCTATTGAAATGCAGAAATACAACGACCGATATAAAGGGCTGAAAAGCGATAAAAAAAAGCGCCAATATATTAAGTCTGTTGAGAAAGAGTTGTTTAAAAAGCATGAACAAGAACTCAAGCATTTCACCATTTCCGAAGGGCGTTATTTGATGTTACTAATCGACAGGCAAACAGGCGATACTTCTTATGGAATTATTGATGAACTGAAAGGCAGTTTTTCAGCTCATTTTTGGCAAGGCATAGCTAAAGTTTTTGGAAACGACCTGAAAGAGCGATACGATCCTATTTACAAACATTTTCTGATTGAACAGATTGTG
>CAZRXT010000408.1:0-2191 GCA_964604035.1 uncultured Prolixibacteraceae bacterium
GATTACTGCAACTTTACCCTCAAGGTTGAATAATCTGTCTAAATAACTCATCTCTTTAAATTTATACTTAGTTAGAAATTCCGGGAACGAACCGAAATTTCAAATTCTGATAATAATCGAGTGTTTTGTTTGGCTGCTCATAATTGGCAGGAATAGGCTGTTTTGAGAATTGCTGGAAATAAAGCAAACATGCATTTCGCCACCAGATAGCTTCATTTGCTTGGATATTAAGAAGCTGAGACACATGATAGAAACGTTCATTATCTATCAGCCCTTTTATGCTCTCCCAATCGTTTTGCATCTTCTTTACAGACTCGGCACCACCGTAATATTTATCAACCATTCCATTCCAAAGCGTTTGTCCATTTTTCAATTTATAGTTCCATGGAACATGATGAAACCACAAAAGAAATTCTTCGGGACAAGATTCTAACTTGTCAAACTTATTCTTTACAGCGGTAGAATATTGAGAAACAGCATTACTGCCTTTTGATGAACGATCGAAACCAATGCCAAACGAATCGGCTTTACTGTAATAGGGCGAAGTCCAGTCGAGACGGCCAATATTAACCCAAGGACCAGGTCCCCAGTGGTGATCCCAGGCCATTTGATGATGAAGTCCAAGTGGAGTCATATAGTTTACAGCAGTTTCGCGTGAGTTCATCATCATTGGCTTTACAACATCAATAAATTTCTGATTGTTTGTGAAAGTCTGACGAATCCACTCATCTGCAATTTTTTCCGAAGAATTTTCAGGATTCCATGCCAAACGACCATAAGCATACCAGTTAGCCTGAGCAAAAGGATGACCGCACCAATTTATATCATTTCCAATGTTCGAAACTCCGGCCATTCCTGAATATTTATGAGAATTCAATGAGCCATCAACTACTTTTGCAACAGTAGATCCTTCACCTTTCACATAAGTATCGGCATCGAGACATTCTTCGTAAAGAGGTGCTAAATAGACTAAATGAGTGGCGCAACCAAGATATTCCTGAGTAATCTGAAATTCCATCATCAAAGGAGTTTTGGGCATTGCCCCAAATAATGGGTGAAATGGTTCGCGCGGTTGAAAATCAATTGCGCCGTTTTTCACCTGCACAAATACGTTCTCGGGGAATTTGCCGTCTAATGGCTGAAACTCGTTGTAGGCCTGCTTAGCTCTATCGTCAGGAACATTGTTATCGTAAACAAAAGCCCTCCACATAACAACACCTCCAAACGGAGCAACTGCTTTTGCCAGCATATTGGCACCATCGGCATGATTTCGACCATATTGTTGAGGTCCTGGCTGACCTTCGGAATTTGCTTTTACAAGAAATCCGCCAAAGTCAGGTATAATCGAATAAATTTCTTTCGCTTTTTCGTTCCACCAATTAATTACGTTAGCATCAAGTGGATCAGCTGTACTTAATCCACCAATCTCAATTGGGGCACTAAACCGAGCTGTAAGATAAACCTTTACGCCATAAGGACGAAAAACCTTTGCTAGGGCCAATAGCTTATGAAGATACTGATCTGTAAGAATTAATGCATTTGCGTTAACATTATTCACAACGGCTCCATTAATCCCAACAGAAGCGTTCGCACGAGCATAATCGACGTATCGATTATCGATAAAATCGGGAAGTTTGTGCCAATCCCATATCGAAAAACCGGCATAACCACGCTCAATGGTTCTATCAAGATTATCCCAATGATTTAGTAATCGGTGAGTTGTTTTAGGCGATTCTTCTATTCTTAGATCAGATATATTTTGCTGTGTCTGTAACAACCTGAGAAAATGAAAGGTTCCATAAAGAGCTCCAATTTCTGTTTGAGAAGCAATAACAATTCGCTGTTTAACACCCTTGTCAATTGTATAGATAAGATACCCCTCGTCTCCCAACTTTTGCAGCTTTTCATTTATGGAAAGTTGAGCAATAAACGCTGAATTTTTAGGCGTTCCAACAACTAAGCAATTATCAACTACAACATTGCTACTGGCTTTATACTCAACAGACAATAAGCCACTTAATCCAATACTGAGTTCCTTTTTTATTGCCTCTGAGGTTTCGGAATTTCCAAAAACAACAACCTCTTTCAACGATTTTTTATAATCGTTAGCAACTGATTGATTTTCGAGTGGGTTATACCTAAGCCAAAGTTCATAACCATTTTCAGCATGAACGCTCGAAACAAACAAGAT
>CAZRXT010000409.1:0-2183 GCA_964604035.1 uncultured Prolixibacteraceae bacterium
ACCTGGTCGCCAATCAGTATCATTGTACTGTCGAGCTTTGCCGTTGCTTTTATTTCCTGTCCGTATAAAACGGCAGAGGTCAATAACAGCACGGCAATTAAATTTGTGATCAGGATTATTCTTCTCATCGTCTAATTCTTTTTTTGAACAGAGTCATCAACGATTTTACGTAGTCTTCACGGGTGTTGATGCTTGTGTAATCGACCCCCGATTTCGTAAATGCATTGTCGAGTTGTTGGTTGTGCTGCTTCCACCAATTTGCATAGTAGCCTCTTACGTTTCCGTCGGAGGTATCTACCCAAAGATATTTTCCGGTTTCGGCATCTTTCATTTTAATCAACCCTATTGAAGGCAATTCAACTTCGCGCTCATCGTAAATTTGCAACCCAACAACATCGTGTTTATTGTTGGCAACATTAAGTGCCCTTTGAAGCTCTTTATTGTCGTCGATAAAGTCGGAAATAATGAAAGCTGTACACTTCTTTTTTATTGCATTTGTAAGGTACTCGAGAGCAAGTTTCACATTGGTGCCTTTGCTCTCTGGTTCAAAGTTGATTAATTCGCTGATAATTCGGAGAGTATGTGTTTTCCCTTTTTTTGGGGGAATGAATTTTTCAATTTTGTCTGAAAAGAAAATTACCCCTATTTTATCATTGTTTTGAATGGCCGAGAATGCAAGTACAGCTGAAATTTCGGTTATTACGTCTTTTTTATATTTGCTGAAAGTACCAAAATTACGCGAACCGCTCATGTCAATCAGTAGCATCACAGTCAATTCACGTTCTTCTTCGAAAACTTTGATGAAGGGCCTGTTATACCTTGCAGTTACGTTCCAGTCAATATTACGAATATCGTCGCCATACTGATATTCACGCACTTCGCTAAAAGCCATACCCCGGCCTTTGAATGCTGAGTGGTATTCGCCTGCAAAGATATTCCGTGATAATCCACGCGATTTTATTTCAATCTTTCGAACCTTCTTAAGTAATTCAGTATGTTCCAAAATTTTCCTTTGAAAAGTTAGACTTGATATTTGTCAAAAAAACAAAGCATAATTTACTGTCAATAAGGATTATGCGCATATTGCGACTAAGGCACTTCAACTGTATTCAGAATTTCGCTGATGATTTCTTCGGTTGTAAGGTTTGTTGCTTCGGCTTCGTAACTCAAACCAATACGGTGGCGCATTACATCGTGACAAACAGCTCTCACATCTTCGGGTATTACATAGCCCCTGCGTTTAATAAATGCGTAAGCTTTAGCTGCCTGTGCCAAACAAATACTTGCACGTGGCGAACCTCCGTAAGTTATCATCTCGGTAAATTTAGCTAGGCCGTAATCTGCTGGTTTTCTGGTTGCAAATACAATATCGACAATGTATTTCTGAATTTTTTCATCCATATAAACTTCCCTAACCACATCGCGGGCTTTCAGAATGTCTGAAGGTTTTAATATTGTATTGGGTTTTGGAAACTCTTTCATTAAGTTTTGTTGGATAATCAACCTTTCTTCATCTTTCTGTGGATAGTTGATTACAACTTTCAGCATAAACCTGTCGACCTGAGCTTCGGGAAGAGGGTAAGTACCTTCTTGTTCAATTGGATTTTGAGTGGCCATTACAAGGAAAGGGGCTTCAAGCATGTAAGTGTTTTCGCCAATTGTAATTTGTCGTTCCTGCATTGCTTCGAGCAGGGCCGATTGAACTTTGGCCGGTGCACGGTTAATTTCATCGGCTAATACAAAGTTGGTGAAGATTGGACCTTTCTTTACTATGAACTCTTCTCTCTTCTGGCTATAGATCATTGTACCAACCAAGTCGGCAGGTAAAAGGTCGGGAGTGAACTGGATTCGGGCAAATTTTGCATCTATTACTTTCGAAAGCGTGTTGATGGCAAGTGTTTTTGCTAGTCCTGGAACCCCTTCCAAAAGAATGTGTCCATCAGACAAAAGCCCTATTAACAAGCACTCTACAAGGTGTTTTTGACCAACAATCACCTTGTTCATCTCCATAGTAATTAAGTCGACAAACTGACTTTCCAGTTGAATCTTTTCGTTCAATGCTCTAATATCTGTATTGATTGTCATAGTGAGTAAACTATTAAGTTTTTATTCAATTTTTCGGATTACGAAATTAAAAGATTGGCAAATCTAAAGAAATGAATGGCAGTTAAAAAATGTTAAGC